>JAAYUY010000236.1 GCA_012517435.1 Sphingobacteriales bacterium
ATTATCCTTCACCTCATCCCAGAGTGCCGCTTTTTTTAAACTTGTTTCAACGGTCTCATCCAAAAGCTTTTTATCGTTAATCCCCTGAATACGAAGTCCGTACACAACATTTTCATAGATAGATTTTGGAAAAGGATTGGGTTTTTGAAAAACCATCCCAACCTTTTTCCTGAGTTCTTCAACGTTTATTTTCTTGTCATAGATGTTTTTTCCTTCAATAAAAATCTTTCCTTCCAGTCTGAAAGTCGGAATAAAATCATTCATTCTGTTAAGCAAACGCAGAAAAGTTGATTTTCCGCATCCGGAAGGGCCTATAAATGCTGTTACCGAATTTTGCTGAATAGAAATGGAGAGGTTTTTAATGACATGATTGGTGCCGTAGAAAACATTGACTTTTGAAGCTTCAACGATATTGTACATGTTCTGAATTACCATTTGGTGTTTTTTTGCCAACGGTTACGCAGGTAAACTGCAAAGCCGTTCAGAGCAAATGTAATGATTAACAAAATAATGATAGCAGCAGTTGCATTGATAATAAAGCCTTTCTGTGGTCTTGAGAGCCAGTTGAAAATCTGAATAGGAAGTACTGAAAAATCATCCATTGGGCTGGTTGGGATGGTTGTTATATACAACATGGCACCAATAACGATTAAGGGAGCGGTTTCTCCGATTGCCCGGGAAATTGCCAGAATAACACCCGTAACAATGCCTCCGGATGCGGCAGGTAACACCTGGTGCCAGATGGTCTGCCATTTGGTAGCGCCTATGGCATACGAGGCTTCTCTTAAAGTCTGGGGAATGGCTTTGAGTGCTTCACGCGTTGCAACAACAATGATTGGAAGTATCAGCAGGCTTAATGTTAAACTGCCAGCAAGCAGGCTTTTTCCCAATCCAAGTATTCTGACAAATATTTCAAGAGCAAGAAGTCCGTAAATAATGGATGGAACTCCGGCCAGATTGGTCAGGTTGATTTCAATAAAATTGGCAAAACGGTTTTTCTTTCCATATTCCTCCAGATAAATCCCTGACGAAATGCCTAACGGGACTGCAATGAGTGCTGTTAAAATCATAATGAAAATGGTGCCGATCAGAGGAATTAAAATCCCTGCATTTTCTGGTTTTCGCGATGGGAGAGAGGTGAGAAACTGCCAGTTCAGGCGGGGGACACCTTCTATCAGGATACTAATCAGAAAAACAGCAAGCATCAAAAGACCGAAAATAGTGAACACAATACCAGTTATCCTGAAAAGCTTATCTTTAACTCGGTTTGATTTTATATAATACTGGCTCTTATTCATATTTTTCAGTAAATTTCTTTTTAAGGTAATAGCTGATGTTATTCAGAATAAAAGTCAGGACAAAAAGTGCTATTCCGGCAGCAAATATGGTTTTGTATTCGAGTGAACCTTGCACCACATCGCCAAGGCTGACCTGAACAATATAAGTAGTAATGGTTTCTACAGGAACCAAAGGATTGAATGTGAGCCTGGGCTGTTGGCCTGCAGCAATGGCAACTATCATGGTTTCGCCAATTGCACGCGAAATAGCCAGAATCACAGAAACAAAAAT
>JAAYUY010000237.1 GCA_012517435.1 Sphingobacteriales bacterium
AAATCCTCCTCACCCTCGGCATTGGTGCCAAAACCAACGTAGGGTACGGGCAATTCCGGGAATTGACAGAAGAGGAAAAGAAAAGATTAGAAGCATACAATTTTTCCACAAAAAGAACTAAGGAGACAGAAAAGAAGCATGGCCCGGACAAAAATGAAAAAAATGATGATGAGAATATTAAATTAGAAGTTCCTGATGAATGTTTAGCTTACCTTAAAAAAGATGCTCAATTTGATGCTACCATTTATGCGCAAAAAGATGGATACAATTATTTCACCTTTATAGTAAATAATAAACCATGTTACTTAAAGAAAAAAACCAATCATAATCCCGGGTTAAAACCCGGAGATAAAATTACGGTTAAATTCAACCAGAATTTTCAATCTTTAGATAATCCTCAGTGCAAGCAGATTTGATCCCATGCCCCACTCCATCCTCCTTATTGACGACCATCCCTCCTATTGTGATCAGCTTAAAGAGGAAGCTCTGAAACATAATCTTTTGATTTCTGCCTTTCACAATCTGGAAGAAGGCATTAATTTTCTTGTCAGCAACCGGAAGATTAAAGCTGTCATTCTCGATGGCAGGTGTCTGCTGTATAAAAAGCAGGCTGATGCCCCTAAAAGCAACTTCGTTTTTCATGCCATTCAGGATATTGAAGAAATTCAGGACCTGAAAAAACGTGAGATTCCTTATTGTGTATGTAGCGAAACTCCTGAAGATTTTTCTGAAGACCTTGAAGGAATTGCCCCTATTTTCGACAAAAACAAACCTCCTGATGAAATGTTTGAATATCTGATAGCAAGAATAAAAATATTGCCCGAACTTATTGTCAGAGAGCGTTATCCAACTATATTCAGCTTTGCTGATGCCAACTTCAACGAGAAGGACATTGAAATTCTTGAAAATACTTCCATCAACATTGAATCTTCCAGTCAAGGTATCATCATTTCAAATTTAACTTCCATTCGGAGATTGGAAGAATCCTTTTTCGACCTGATGTGTGTCAATTACCTCGGAAAGGCTCCTGAAAGCTTCGTTTCCGGAAAATCAAACCGGACAAAAAACATATACTTCTACTTTTACAGGCAAGATTTATTACCAAAATTTCTTTTAAACTTCGCTGAGCTGATTTACAAAATTTCAAGCAAATATGGTAATCATGCCGATTTGCAACAAACAGAAAAATATTACCCGGAACGATTTTCAGCTTCAAGCTTACTAAATATGTTGTTTGCCCTTTATGAATGGGGGAATCTGTTACTTGAATCTTTAAGTCAACTTAAAACAAAAGATGAAAAAAAACAATAATTATTTTTTTGTCAGTCGCTTTCGAATACAGGCAATAGCTGAAAGTAATATCCGCATTCCCGGATTCAAAGGATTTTCTTTACGCGATTGTTTTCAGCAGGCATTATCTCTTTATTCAGGCTGTCCCGATACCTTTGCAGTAGATGCCTGTCAGCGTTGTCGTAAAAGTGGAAAATGTTTATATCAGTCATTTTTCAGGGCTTCCGTTCCGGAAGACAATCCCACTGCCAGAGCATTTAAACAAAATCCCCCTGCTGCTTTTGCTTTTGATCCCCTTGATTTATCAAAAAGTAATTATGAACAGGGTGATAGTTTTGTCTTTGATATTCTTTTATTCGGCAATACTGTCAAATATATTAAAAAGTTAGTGGATGTATTCAGGCTGATGGGAGAAACCGGTATTGGAAGCCGCTCCTCTGCCTTTGGTCAGCGTGGATTGTTTTCGATTGAATCTGTTGTCAATATTGGTATTCATGACCAGAAAAATATACTGGATGCTGATAATAAAATCATTCCTCAGTTCAAGCCTTCTCTGATTTCGCTTAACTCATTTTCTGACGAAAGTGCTTTTAACCATCAGATTGTACTCAACTTCATACATCCCCTGACAATCATCAGCAAAAACAAACTTCTTTTCAATGAATTGAATTTCAATGATATTAAAAGCAGTTTAATCAACCGTATTGTCTTATTATCAAATTTTTATTGCAATAAATCTTTTCAGGATGTAAATTCGTTTTTTCAATCTTACCAGTCATCAGAGGGAGAAATTACTTCAGCGAAACTTCACCTTCACACCTACAGGTATTCATCATCACGCCAGAAAAAAATCATCAGATACAAGGCTCTTCGCGGACAAATATTCCTTAAAAATATTAGCCTTAATGATTTTAAACTTTTGAAACTTGGTGAACATATTTTTATTGGCAGAAATACAAGTTCTGGTTTTGGAAAATATATTCTCGAAAAGTAAATGTATGAAAAACTGTTTGATATTAACCTATTATTAGCTGCATGGAACAGTATCAGTAACAAAAGTAGTGCAGGCGGTATCGACAATATCAGCTGTGAATATTACGGACAACATCTCGAAGAGAACCTCAGCAACATTGTTCAACAGCTACAAAGTCAAAAGTATAATCCTCAGCCTTATCTGGAATGTAAAATTCCAAAAGACGGTAAAGAATGTAGGATATTAAGCCTGCCAACCGTCAATGATAAAATTATTCAACAGGCAGTAAGGCTTTTGATTGAACCACAACTCGAAGAAGAATTTCTTGATACCAGCTATGGTTATCGCCCCGGTAAAGGACCTGTCAGAGCAATAGGTCGGGTCAGACATATTTTAGATGTTGAAATGAAAAAATGGTTGGTTACATGCGATATTGATGACTTTTTTGACAACATTCCGCATGAAAAACTCTTCAGGCTTTTTCAGAATAAGTTTAATGACCCTCATCTGACCCGTCTTATCAGGCTTTGGGTTAAGATGGGAAAAATCTCAAAAGGTTATTCATGGAAAGATAATATTGAAGGCATTCCGCAAGGGAGTATTCTTTCTCCTCTTTTATCGAATATGTATCTCCATCAGTTTGATGTCTTTATGAGTAAGACAAAAGCCGGATATGTCAGATATGCAGATGATTTTATCATTTTATGCGATTCACGAAGCGATGCTCAAAAAACTTTAAACAGTGCATCCGTTTTTCTGGAAAACATTCTTCATCTCAAACTTAATAAGGAAAAATATATCAGGCATGCTTCAAAAGGGTTTGAGTTTTTAGGAATCAGCATTTTCCCAAACAAGATCAGCATTTCACCGAAAAAATTTGAAAAAATAAAATCCAAAATTAAAGATGCCTGCAAGTTGCACGACAAATATATCGCCAAAGGTTTTTATGAAGCTATTCAAGGCATTTCAGCCTATTATGGTCGTTTATTACCTCAGGAATGGCTCGAAAAAATTGATGATTTTATTATACAAACCCTTTCTCATAAACTGAGAAATGCTTACCAGAATGGCATACTTAAAAATAAAGAAGAAATTGCAGAATCATTCCGGCCCCTTGTTTTTGTTTCTCAGGAATTTCAGATTCAAAAAGCAGCTCATATCCGGAAAATTCTGGGAAATTGCACTAAAAAACAGGAAGATATTAAGAAAGAAGACAGCGAAAAACCGATAAAGATTCGTAAACGTGAATATCAGAAACTTGAGGCACAGGGAATGGACCTGATTGTGGCTACTCCGGGGGTTCATCTGGGTATTTCAGGAGCCAATATTTCCATCAGAAAAGCCGGTAAAATCATTGAAAAGGTCAGAATTTTAAACCTGAAAAATATTTCGGTCATTGCCCAGGGGATCAGCTTCTCTTCAAATCTGATAAACTATTGTGCAAGTAAAAATATTTCTGTCGACTTTTTCGATTTTTCTGGAAAACCGCTCAGCAGTCTGTTCAGCCATGTTTCTTTTTCACCTGAAACAGGCATTATGCAACTCAAAGCCCTCGACAACGGTAAAGGGGCAGCCTTTGCAAAAAAAACAGTCGAAGGTAAAATCTATAATCAGATCAATCTGCTGAAATATTACCATAAATACCGGAAAGAAACTGATGAAGCCTTTGCAGATGCATTCCATGATTCTGTTGCCAAAATGGAATCTATTGCTGCTGAAATCAATCAGTTTAATGACGACTCTCTTGACTCATTAAGAGGTAAACTTTTGTCAGTCGAAGGTCGTGCTTCATCTGTTTACTGGGATTTAATCAGTAAGCATCTCGATGAATACATTGATTTTGAAACAAGAGTCAGGCAAGGGGCAAAAGATACCGTTAATTGCATGTTGAACTATAGGTATGGAATGCTCTATGCCCGTGTTTGGGAAGCAGTGGTCAGAGCTCGTCTTAACCCTTGTATAAGCTATCTTCATGCTTTTCAGGATTATAAACCTACACTTGTGTTTGATTTAATTGAACAGTTTCGTCAGCAGGCTGTCGATCGAGTTGTTTTTTCTATTATTACTAAAGGTGAAGAAGTAAAAGTCAGTAATGGATTGCTTGATGAAAATACAAGAAAACGTCTGGCTGAAAAAATTACTGCCAGAATCAATGCAGTTGAAACCTTCAGATCAAAAGAAACTCGCTTTATTAATATTATCAATGAGCAATGCAGGGCATTGGCCGATTTTCTTCACGGAAAAACTAAATCTTATAAACCATATCTTGCCAAATGGTAACTAATGTTGAAAAAAATCAAAGATGATAACTAAAATTTTCACTGTGGTAGCTTATGATATTTCTGACGATAAACGCAGAACAAAGATTGCAAAAATTCTGGAAGAATATGGGGTACGGAAAAACTATAGTGTTTTTGAATGTATGTTGAGCCGCGATCAACTTACTAAAATGAAAAAACGTATTGCCTCGAAATTAAAAAGTAACTCCGACACAGTATTGTATTATTATCTTTGCAAAGAATGTTTGCACAAAGCAGAACAATACGGAGGAGAAAATCATGAAGACAAGATAATCAGAATTGTATAATAAAAATCCATTGTTTTGGAAGCACACATGGAAAAAAAACAGATGAATAAACAATACGTTTAAACAAAAAACAGGCAAAGGCCTCGTTAGGTTCTTTTACTTAATGAACTGAAAATCAGCCAGAAGGTAAAAAAAGATTTTCGAAAAGCAATACAAATTTTATAGTATTGAAAATCAGATGATTGATAAAATTTTCTAATGAAAGGAAAGTTTTAAAAAGTTCGAAAAAGCAGGCAGAATAGATTTGCGAAAAAAGTTTTGCGAAGATCATATTTTCAAGATAAAAACAAACGAATATAAAATACAGATAACCAATGAATTACTAAATCGATTTCATATTCTGCTGCAGGAAAAGTTCGAAAATCGGTAAAAACAGCAAAAGCAGAAATAATTTGCGAAAAACAGAAAAAGCATAGGTTGTTCAGAATCAATATTCTACAGAAAAATCACACATAAAATCAAAGGAAAAAGGAAGATCAGAAAGATAGATTTTCGAAAAAAAGAGAAAGGTGTAAATTTTTTAAAAGAAATGGTAAAAATAAGAGGCAGAAAAAAAAGTAAATTTGCAGGCGATTGAGAATGTTGCTCTTAATAACCTA
>JAAYUY010000238.1 GCA_012517435.1 Sphingobacteriales bacterium
AACTTCCGTTTCCAACATCGTTTGCACACCCACACCTTTCCGCCTTTTCATCCCCAATGCCTTCACCCCCAACGGAGATGAGGTAAATGAAGTCTTTCGTCCTTTCGGCATTTTTATCCGAAAATATAATCTCGTGATATTCAATGCGTGGGGAGAAAAAATCTTCGAATCCAACGACCCCGAAACCGGTTGGGACGGCACGTTTAAAGGGAAACCCTGTCCGGTCGGCAACTATTATTACCAGATCAATGCAGAAGGAACGCAAGGACAACGCAGGCTGGTGAGCGGGACAGTGTTGCTGATGAGATAAGTTTCTGTAAGTAGGCAGTAGGCAGTCTGTAATAGGCACGGACATTTAACTCACCCCCGGCCCCTCTCTTTCGAAAAGAGAGGGGAGCTGATGGCGTTTTCGGATTTTAAGATTGTCTTAAAAAACAAAAAATCAACATCCGTTCAAGTCCCGTAGGGACGATCTTATGGTAACAACAGCAATATGAAAGAGCTAAGTCCTGTAAGGACGGCCTGATAATTTTTCGCTCCTTTCAATGTTTCACTTTTGCTTTGATGGGTGTAATAAAAAAACGGTTTTGGGGTTTACTTAGCTTAATAAAACCAAGGGTTTAAAGTGCGTCCCAGCTTTTTAAACCACCCCAAAACCTTACTGCAAAGGTAAGGTTTTGGTTTTCGTTTAAGTCAAAAAACTTTAATAAACTCTAAAATCTTATCTTATGAAAACTTGTTTAAAAAAAATTTGTCTGTTGGTTATTTTAACCTTATCTTTGAACATGCTTTTTGCCACAACATATATTTCTCCTGGTGCTGTATCAGGTGTTTGGCAAACGACAGGAAATCCCTATATTGTTCAGGGAGATATTTGGGTGAGATCTGGCTATACTCTTACTATTGAATCAGGGACTATCGTTGAATTCTACGGTAATTTTTCAGTACCTTATTCTTCGCATTTGATTATTGAAGATGCCTGCCACTTAAAATTTGGAGGAGCCTGGTTTTTAGCAAACAATATCTGGTACTACGATGCTTATCGCTTGTTTGTGGTCGGAGAACTGGATGCAGGCGATTTAAATGCGGCCCAAACTGTTTTTACTAAATTGAATGGATATGATGGATGGGGTGGAATTATTTTCCTCAATTCTAACCCGAATAATTACTCAAGCCTTAAAAACTGCCGGATTGAATATGCTTACAAAACCAATACTTACAACAATAACTTGTATGAATCTGCCGGTGCTTTATATGTGCAGGATTATGACAATCTTGAGATTGAAAATTGCATATTCGAATATAATCTTGCTTATCAAGGAGGCGCAATTTATTGTGAAAACAGCTCAGTTCCTTTTATAAACAGTACTTTTAATTATAACGAGGCTGTTTACAATGGTGGAGCTGTTTGCGGTATCACGGGTAACCCTGACTTTCATATCTGCTCATTTACCAACAATCAAGCAGAGTATGGAGGAGCTGTGTTTGAAGAAGGTGATGAAATTAACTTTAACCATTGTAATTTTGAATTCAATACTTCTTTTCAGGATGGAGGAGCAATCTATTTTACCCAAGCTATTGGCGATTTTAGCGATCATTCCTATATAAACAATAATATTGCTTTTAACGGAAGTGGTGGTGGCATTTATATGGAAAATCAATGTAATGTAACCTTGACTCTGAGTAAAATAATGAGAAATTCCTGTAATCTTGATGGTGGAGGTATCTATAGTGAAAATAGTAAATTTAACCTCATTAATTGTCTTATTGTTGAGAATGATGCTGCCCGTTACGGAGGAGGATATTACACTTTTGATAATATTAACCCTTCGAAGGAAGTGAATCTAAATAACAACACTATAGCCTTTAACGAAGCTGCTCAGGGTGGTATGCAAATGTATAGCCCTGGTTTTGGAGCAAATTTTAATGCAGTGAACAACATTATTTGGGGATTGCAAGGCAGTGATCTCGGGGGTGATTTTGCTACCAACGTAAATACATCGATTTTCAGCCATTGCGATATTTCCGACCCAAACCTTTCGCCCTCTCCGAATGCCTATGGTACTTTTAATGCTGATCCGATGTTTGATGCAGGATATCTTGATGGATACCATGTACATGGTTCGGATAATATTCCTCAATGGCATAAATCACCGTGTATTGATGCTGGTGATAACAGTAAAACACGCACAAGCCTTGACCTGGATCATACAAACAGGGTTCAATATAGTACTATTGATATGGGATGCTATGAACATAACCGTACCAACTGGCTGATATTTCTGTCAGAAGATGATCGAAATGAACTGATTAGTACAAACACTGAAAATATGAAAGTATATCCCAATCCTTTCTTTGATCATTTAACGGTTAAAATAAATCCAGAAAATGACAAAGACATTCAGATTGTTTTGTATGATGCTACCGGTAAAAAGGTAATGGCAACATCATGCGAAATTAATTCTCAAAATCACAATTTATACATTCCTGTTGAGCCTGATTTGCCGTGTGGTTTATATCTTCTGATTATTTCTGATAGTGATGGAAATACAAAAAAAATTCAACTGCTTAAAAATTAGAAATTGAAACTATTTTTAAAAATATTATTAATAATTCTAATATTTACTGTTAATGCCCATAACGGCTTCTCGCAAAAAGAGGCTCGCTATTGGGCATTGCCAGGTTTCTTTTTAGACTTCTATGGTGGTGACACAATCCCTTCATTAATTACTGGTAGCAATAATTTTACAAATTTTGCAAATGGCACTATCTCAGATGCTTATGGGAATCTCCTATTTTACACTAATGGAGCAACTATCTGGAATAGGAATAATGATACTATGAAAAATGGTGATTCATTATTTTTTTATCCTGGGAGTGTACAAGGGGCGCTGATTATCCCTTACCCGGGTGACACTAACTTATACTTTTTGTTTACCTTGAGATATTGTCACATTGGTTGCTCCTACTTGTATAATAATAATATAGGATTATATTATCACCTGATAGATAAAAGAGGTAATAACGGATTGGGAGAGGTGATTAGCAAAAACAATCAATTGTTTCCTAAAGTAACCTCTGGAAAACTTACTGCAGTAAAACATGCAAACAATGAAGCGATTTGGGTTATATCTCATAAGCTTTATACAGATGAGTTTTGTGCTTATCTCATTACTAAAAACGGATTAGATACTTCACCTGTTATCAGCCGGATTGGAATTCCTTGTGACCTATCTCATCCTGAAACATGGAATGGTCAGATGAAAGCCAGCCCTGATAATAAATTACTTGCTGTTTATTCAAAAAGATTAGGTATCGAAATCTTTCAATTTGACAATAAAACAGGTAAAATTTCAAACCCGATATTTATTGACTTTAAAAAGCTAATTTCATCAAAATTTGAAATCAAAGGAATAGAGTTTTCACCTGAAGGCAGGTTTTTGTATCTGACAGTTAGAGATGAAACAACTAATAGAACGTGCATTCTTCAGTTTGATTTGCAAGATTTATCTTCTGTTTCAATTATTAATTCCATGGAAATAATAATTAAATCAAAAAAGGAATTTGAATTTTTGCAATCAGGTATTGATGGAAGGATTTATTGTACTACTCAAAGCAGCTACCTTGCAGCTATAACGTCTCCTTCAGAAAAAGGAAAAAGTTGTAATTTCAAAGATTCATTTATTTATCTGAAGAATTGGTATGCACTATCTTTCCCGGATATCATGCCCTCCTTCTTTTTTAAACCTGCGTTCCATGCAAAAAATACTTGTCTAAGCGATACAACCTTGTTTGCAATAACAGACACATCACATATAGATAGTGTGTTATGGTGTTTTGGAGATAGCCTGTCAACAGTAAATAATAACTCAACTTTAAAACTTACATCACATTGTTTTACTGATACAGGAGTTTACAATGTGGTAGTTTATGTGTGGCACGATAAAGGTGAGAAAGATACATTACAAAGGGAAATCCGCATCAGTTTTTATCCAAAAGCTGATTTTTTAATTAACGACAGCATTCAGTGTTTAAATCTGAATAAGTTTATTTGTTATGATAGTTCGTCCATTGTTTCAGGTAGTTTTACATGGGAATGGGATTTTGGGGATAAAACAAAAAGTTATGTTCAAAATCCGGTTCATCAATATAACAAAGCAGGAGAATATGATTTATCGTTGCGTATTTTAAGTGATTATGGATGCGAGGCTAAAATTGAAAAGAAAGTTAAA
>JAAYUY010000239.1 GCA_012517435.1 Sphingobacteriales bacterium
AACGATTGGGTTTACGCAATATAGCGCATATTTTTGCTTTACTTGAATAAACCTCAATCATAAAATTTATTTTAAATTTTGATTGCAAAATTAAAAATATTTTTCATACTGACAAATTATCTAAAGGACTTTTAATCTTTTCAAATCCTTTTGTTGTAATGTGTGTGTAAATTTCAGTAGTTTTTGAACTGGAATGCCCTAAAAGACTTTGTATATACCTTAAATCAGTTCCATTTTCCAGCAAATGTGTGGCAAAGCTATGTCTTAATGTGTGCATACTCACCTCCTTTTTTATTTCTGCTTTTTTACAAGCTACTTTTAATACCTGTTGTATGCTTCTTGAAGAGTATTGTCCACCGTTAACTCCTTCAAATAAATAATCTTTAGGTCTGTATTGCTTGTAATATAACTTTAACATCTCTAATACTTTAGTTGATAAAATTGTAAATCTGTCTTTTTTTCCTTTTGCACTTCTGATATGAATTTGCATCCTGTCTGAGTCAATGTCTGCCGGTTTCAATTCAAGCAGTTCACTTACTCTTAAGCCAGCAGAATAGGCCAACCAAAGCATTGTTTTATGTTTTAAATTTTCAGGACTTTGAAGAATTCTTATTATTTCTTCCTGACTTAAAACATTTGGTAAAATTTTTTCCTTTTTGGGTCTGTCAATATGATAGAATTTTCTATTTCCGCCCAAAACCTTTTCATAATAAAACTTAATTGCATTTATAGCCTGATTTTGATAAGATGAAGAAACACCTCTTTCATTTACAAGATAACGCATATAAGCAATGATTTCATTTTCAGTCAGTTCTTCAATTTTCCGGGTGTGATGGTAATTGATAAATTCTTTAAAAAGGTCTGTATATGTCTTGATAGTGTTTGGTGAATATCTTAGAATTTCCAGCTTCTCAATGAATTTCTCCGGGACATTTCTATAATTTGGTACATCAAATAGTTTTTGTCTTGGGGTTTTAATTTTATCTTTAACAATATCCTGCTCTTCATATTCCCATTTGTAAAAATCACAAAATTCTAAAAGTTTTTTACGGATATTCTCAGTATCAGGTAATGTCCACCATTTATTCTGAACATCATAGTAATAATATGGAATCGTTTTTAACAGTATTATTAGTTCTTTGTTATATTTGAAAATCAACTTAATACGTCCTTTAGTTTCTCTTACTACCAATAATTTTTGATCTGAACTTTGATCCTGTTTAAGTTTATTTTCATTGTCATTTTGAATCCATTCTGAATCCGGAAAATTAATTCTTAAAAATTCAATTGAATTTTCATTATCCGGAATGTGCCACGAATTTAAATTTTTACTCCATGCTGCCCCTTTTATTTGCCTTAATATGTTGTTTATCTTATTGTTATAATCAAAAACAACTTTAATCCTTTTTTGATTGTTATGCTCTATTCTTTCAAGTTGTAACAATGAAGTGTTCATAGCGTATATCTTAACTAATTAAAACAAAAGCGAATTAATTACTGCGCAATTATAACTGATTTGAGAAATATACGCAACAAAAATCAGAAAATTGTATTGTGAATCTAAAATTAATTATATTTAAACTGAACAATGCATAAGTGAATCCCTGCAACTTATTTGCTTGTCCAGATTTTTTCGGAAATCGCTGTATTTGAGACCCATTTGGCATGTCCAGAACTTGATTCGGATACAAAGTTTAATTAAAAATGTTTAATCCAGCTTGTATTCTAAAGGTGTCGAATTCGACATGTTTAAAATAAAGTGTTACTGTTCAGCTGCCAACTGTTATTGTTACCGCGAATAAACGCAGATTAGACCGCTGATATTCGCGAAAATTTGCGTTTCATTAGCGAGAATTAGCGGTTTATTTCTTTTTTGAAAAATATAAATTATTGATATGAAAAACAATGAGCTAGCTAAACAGTAACAAAAATATTAATTATTCAAAAATTCAGCAACTTAATGACTTATCCTTCTGTCCACTTTTTAAGAGCAACTCTATTTCTGTCTCTCAGGCTTTACACTTGACTATGATAGGTGATTCATTAAAACTAGTCTCAGCTTAAATGAGTTGAAGCTGAACAGTAAAAAAATGTTATTTTTGAGCTTTTGAATTTTTTATCGTTCAGATTGAAATACCTAATTTTAAACTCAGGATTATGAAAAAAGCAATTTTGATTTTCTCTGCCTTGTTTTTCACCATAGCCTTGTTCGAGTCTTGCGACAAAACGGGATGTACCGATCCTGATTCCGTGAATTATGATCCGAAAGCCACACAGGATGATGGCAGTTGTCAGTATCAGGGTCAGGTTGTTTTATGGTTCGACAAGACCACCAGAACAAAACTCCTGAACATGGGAGCCATCAGTTTAACGTATTTTCTCGATGGATATGAAGTGGGAAAAACATCGGCAGCAGCCGCCCAGGATGCTGAGCCAGGTTGCGGGCAGGCCGGCCCTGTTACAGCCACTAAAAACATTGGCAATGTCAAGACCCTGTCGGTAAAATATGAAGTTTATGAAACAGGGACTGCAACCTTGTATTTTTCAGGAAATGTTACTGTTGTTGCCAATCAGTGTGTGAAGGTGAAGCTGGTCAAATAGCTTTTTCAGATTCTTCCCAGTTTAAAAAATACATTTTCAGCACTCCTTTCCCTTTTACTTCAAGGGGAGGACGCTCTTCAAACCTGAATTTATCCTTAAGCAGGAGGTAGGTGGTTTCTGAAACATTGATTCTCATAGGTTCACCGTTGCTTTCCATACGGGAGGCCGTGTTGACCGTATCTCCGAAAACATCGTAGATATATTTTCTGACACCAACAATACCCCCTGTAACTTTTCCGGAATTCAGCCCGATGCGGATGCTGATGGGTAATTCGTCTTTTTTGTTTCTTTCTTTCAGGTATCTGAGTATGTCTATGGCCGCCAAAGCCATTTGCTCTGCATGATTTTCCTGTTTTTGCGGCAGTCCGCATACAGCCATGTAGGCATCTCCTATGGTTTTGATTCTCTCGCAGTTATATTTAGTCATGATGTCGTCAAAGGCGGTGAACATTTCGTTGAGCTTGCTGATTAAATATTTGGGGTCGAGTCCACCCGACATCTCCGTAAAGCCTTTAATGTCGGAAAAATAAACCGTCACATTTTCAAAACTTTCAGGCTCTGTAAATCCTTTGGCTTTCAGTTCTTCAACCACTTTGGCAGGAAGGGTGTTGAGCAGCAGGGCTTCCGATTTGGCTTTTTCCTTCTCAATCTGCTCCTTCTGTTCCTGTAAAATCACATTTTTGGCAGCAATTTCGGCTGTACGCTCCTGAACGATTTTTTCCAGCCTGATATTTTTTTGACGGATACGGTAGTTGCTGATGCGGACAATGATGAAAATAATGATAATCAGGCCGATAAAGTAGGCAATATAGGCAGGTGTGGTGCGGTACCATGGCGGTAAAACCGTAAAACGGTAAACGGCTTCGCTGCTTTCATAATCAAATACATTTCTTGCTTTTACCCGGAATGTATAGCTGCTTTCGGGGAGATGGCTGAATATTGCTTTGTGATCGGTAGTCCAGGGACTCCAGTCTTTGTCAATTCCTTCCAGAAAATAGCTGTACATGATTTGTTCAGGGAAATGATAAAAGTCGGAGGAAAAGAAAACGGATAGGGAATTCTCAGAAAATTTCAATACTGGTTTTTCCATTCCTTTAAAGCTGTTTCCGAAATAAATGACAGAATCCGGATTGTATAAAACACTGGTAATAAATGTTTTAAAATGATTTGCATTCGGAATATATTTCCTGTTGTCGTAGCGGATCAGCCCATCATCACAGCCAAACCAGGTAATATTTTCATTTTCAATAAAAACTGTCCTGATTTTTCCGGCATCTACACCTGCAAGAGGTTTCCCGTCATATTTCCCGTTTTTGAAGTACAAAACCTGGTCGGTCAGTGAAATAAAAAGCTGATTCCCTTTTCTGGCAAGTGTATTGACGGGTTTGTGGATGTCCATTCCAAAAATCAGGATATTTTCAAGCAGGGCTTTTGTGTCTTTATCTTTTCCTTTTATATCTTTAAATGAATAAATGCCGTTGTTTGTTCCAAAAACCACCTTTTCACCTGTATGAAAGGGGATACAAAAGCCTTCCGGCAAAGATTCTTTTGCGCCAAATTGATTGATATTGAATGTTAAATCCTCACTAAAGCTTACAGAATACAGCCCGTTAAAAAGGGTACCTGCCCAGAGTCTGTACATATTATTTCCGGTTTTTTCGATGGCAAGGCCGATTATTTCTGTATTGATTTCATCCGTGTGGGTTACCTTTTTCCAGTTTTTATTGATGTTTTGGTAAAAATCAATGCCATTAAGTCCTCCCGCAATGACCAGATTTAATTCAGGAATGGTAACAATGCTTCGGACATTATGATTGCCGATGGTTTCAATATGTTTGCCATCATAGCAGTAAAATTTTTCATTGCCTCCTATCAGCAAACTGTTTCCTGATTGATGAAACACCCATACGCTTTCTTTTATGTTTGGAATTGCTTCAAAATCAATGTATTCTCTGTCTTTCTGAGCCAGTATTCCATTTGAAGTCCCCACATAAATTTTTCCCTGATATAACGTGATACAATAAACATTGCTGGAAATCCCGTTTTTTTTGTCATAAACGCCAACAGGTGAAGAATAACTGATTTTGCTGATGCCATTATTGGTGGCGCACCACAGGTTTCCATGGCGGTCTTCCATGACTTGCTTGATGTCGTTAACCGATATTCCCGACTGTAAGGAATTGATGATGTGAATATAATCGAGTTTGAAATCAGTGATGAGCACACCATTCGAAGAGGTATTGATGGCAATTTGCCGGTCATGCAAAACAATACCTCCGTAAATGACGGAATTATTGAATAAAGCATCAAAATCGGACCTGACCGTACTAAATTTACCGCTTTTATATTCCCAGATACCATTACCTTGTGTAAAAATCAGCCAATGTCCGGTTTGCCCGGGAAAAGGAAGAACAGAAAAAATCCCTGTCTGTGCAAATATTTCGCTCCCTTCTATTTTTACCCATGATTTATTGTTAAGTCTAAACAAACCCCTGTCCCTGACCCTGACAATTAGTTGGTCATTTACATCGAAAGAAAGGTGAAAGGAGGTTTCGGGCAGTAAGGTATTTACTTTTCCTTCGAAATAATCAAAAATGGCATCTTCTGTCTGAAAATAAACATGATTACCGATAACATGAATTTTCCAGACTATGGTATTGAAATACTGATCGAGCAAATTGTCTGATAGTGAATAATATTGAAGTTTACCACTCAGGTCGGGGATAAGGCAGCCAAAGCCGTATTGTGTGCCGACATAAAGCAGTCCATCATTCCCGAATGCCAGTGCGGTAACGAATACCCCATTGACACAGGGTATGAACGACCATGAGAAACCATTATATTCCAAAATTCCATTCGCATTTCCGAAATAAAGCCTGCCATCATTTCCTTGTGCCAAAGCCCAGTTTTGAACATCGCGGTTGCGTCCGTATTCTTTCGGGCCAAAATTCTCAACAGGATAGCGTATGTTTTGTGACGACCCTCTGAACCATAATACAAACAGTATTACTGATAATAGCCAAAAGTGTCGCATTCCTTTAATTAAAGTTTATTTGCTGTATTTCTTCCGATGGTAAAAATACATCACTTTCCTCTTTTAAAGTTCAATTCAATGACATTCTTTTAAAACCATTAAAAAAATCAGCAGAAAAAATATTTTCCATAAGAAATGACATAACTTTACATGGATTTATCAACTAAGAAAATGACAGAAAATAAACCTTTATTCATAAAAGTGTCGCTGATATTTGCCTTCATCCAGCTGTTGTTCATGGTTAATAATTATGCTCAGCGGCTGAGTTTCGGGGTTACCTATCAGATGACAGGTCTTCATTATACTCATTTCACAAAGGATGTTTATTTTTCTCCTTCAAGCTTTAAGGGATATTATCTCGACAAAAATCAGTTTAGCTTTACAGGAGCTTGTATGAATGTTGGATTTGTAGCTTTGATGGACATCAGCCGTTTCAGTTTATGGATGGAATGGAGTATTTTTTCAGACATTGAAGGGCAGGTGACCAAACTGAAATATCCATGGGCTGACGATACATTCCACATTTATTATTCGAGAATAAATAACGGAGGCAGTCGCATGCTTGCCGAAATTCAGTATGTCCTTTCCCCGTCCCGGTCGATGAAACCCTTTGCCGGATTCGGATTTGCCAATCTTTCACCCATTCAGGCCACGGAAGATATCTCTACAAAACGTAACTTCAGTAAAGGGTGGTTTGACGAATATGAAATGCGTCCTGTTTTCAATTTTGATAAAAACTATAATTTATTTTTGCTTGAAACGGGGATAAAAAATTCATATCTGGCTTTTTCTGTGAGGTATTTTTTCAAATGGAACAGATTGACCCCCAACGATAATTTTTACAGCTTTTTTACCTTGAGTCTTTCTGCTATCACCAATTTTTCTGGTTTAAAACGTCAAATGCTTTATTTTGAGTAATATGCGGAGAGTTTCTTTGTTTCTGACAGCTTTGCTGCTGATGACTTCAAGTCTGATGTTCTCCTGCAGGGAAGAGCATCCCGAGCCGGAGCTCCCTTTTCATGACAATGTTTGCGTATTAATGGGAGTCAGAATTCTTGATTATCAGCTTCGTAAAATTGATTTTGTGTTGGATGTTGCTGTGATCAAAGGAGGCAAAACGGCTGATTCTACTACTCTTTTTGAGGGACTTCCGGATACTGCCTTTGTTTTTAACAACTACTTCTTCAACGGAACTGAAGTAAGGCATCAGGTGAATAAAATTGAATACATTGATACTTTTGGGGTTCCTACTTTTTACAATTGTATGCTGATTGACCAGAGCGATGTCCCAAATTCCTATAAAAAACGTGATCCCTATAATTACCGTTTTGAAAACCTGAATGCTTTTTTAAAAAATATTGATTATCAGGGGAATGTGGTGCTGTCTGCCTTTGCCAGAAACGGAGAAATTGAAGAAAGCCCCCTGACAATATATGAAAAGAAATTCACCCCGGTCTGGAATGAAACCATCGCCCGTAACCTGCTGGATCTTACTCATAAAACAGGAGGCACTTCTTCCAGACTTGATGCTCTTTATTATGCCGTTAAATACATGGCTGAACATGCCCCCGATTCCAACCGGTCAGTTACCGTTTTTACCATTAACAAAGATGATGGCAAAAGTTCATACACTACCTTTGACATCATTAACCTTGCCCAGAATCATAAAATCAAGATAAATCCGGTTTTTTTCAGCTATACTGACTCTCTTGTCGGTTTCTCTTCCATGCTGTCGCTTGCCAATGCTACCGGTGGTTTTTCCATGACCGGAGGAACATGGGAACTGAGCAGTGCCTTTTTCCTGATGAATCAGTTGCTTAAGAATAATGTCAGTTTCTACAGGATATATACCACCTTGACCATAGGAGCTCCCAACTGGTTTAACAATGCTTACCGGTCATATATGAGAGTAAGGTTTGACAGCGATCCGGCAAATGACGCATATGTTAATTTTTTGCTTGAAAAACCGTAAATAAAACACGATGAAAAAGACTCTTTTTTCCCTGATATTCCTGTTCTTAGCTTATCATGGGATTGTGTTTGCACAGCAGACAGAGTTGAGTGTGCAGACTGGTCATACCAGTTCTGTCCGTTTGCTAAGGTTTAGTCAGGACGGAAAACTTTTGGCCAGTATAGACGTAAGCAACAAAGTCAATATCTGGCATCTGGCAACAGGAGGTCAGATGTTGGGATTTTATCTCCCCATCAGGGAAATTCAGGTTTCAGATATGGCTTTCTCCCCGGATGGAAATAAATTGGTTCTTATCGCCATGTCGCAACTTTTTGTCTATGACATTGCAGCTTCAGAAATGGACACAGATTTCTTTCTTGGTTTTTCTGCCAAAAGTATTTGTTTTGGAAGCGATCCGGAAATGTTGTTTATTGCAGGGGATAACACAATCAGAATTAATCTTTTGACTTCTGAAATTGTCAGCATTCTCCCGAAAAGCTCCGTCAGGATTCAATACGATAAATCAACCGGAAATCTGGTCTGCCTTTCTGATGATGGAGAAATGTATCTGATTGACAATCATCTTGAAGTTAAAGGTCATATCAGACACGAAACAATTTCAAAGCTTTTCTCAGGCAAAAATCTGTTCTTATTATTAACTCATAAGGAAAAGATGATCCCTGATTTTGAAAATCAATCTGTTGCATTTATACAGGCCTCAAGGATGTGGCGTATGAGTTACCGCAGTGGTAAAAAGCTTTTCACTGTTGCTTCCGATTACGTTGATAAAAACTTCAATGCCATTTCTTATTCGGCAAAATTCAATTTACTGATTGGTGGTAATGATGACGGGAAGATATATGTTGTAGATTATCAGAGAGGTAAAATGATTAAAAAGCTTAAAGATCATTATTCCGATGTGTATGATGTCGTGTTTAGCCCGGATGAAGAAATTTTTGCCACCTGTTCGCGTGACCGTTCCATCATCATCTGGGAAACCAGGACGCTGAAAGCTGTGAAGAGATTGTATTCCCGTGCCTTTCCGATTACCTCACTTAACAAAAGCAGGGATGAAAACATGCTGATTTTCGGGAATGAAACAGGATTTACCCGCGTCATCGACATCAACTCAGCCGTTATTCAGATGAGAAGCATCAGAAATCATGTCAATCCTGTTTCGGATGTATGTTTTTTGCCCGGAGACACCCTTGCTTTCTGTTGTGCCAATGACAACAAGGTTTCCCTGATTTCAATCAATCCCATGGGTCTGATAGAAAAAAAGACTTTTAAGAGCTTTGCCATACCCAGGTTATTCATTCTGAATTCTTTGCAAAATCTTGGCTTTTATGTCGATCCATTTTGTCTGACCGATACGCTGCTTTTAAACGATAATTATCCCGGCAGAGTTACCGTTAGCGGACACAGACAGAAATTAAGACCTTCCGTCAGTAAAACAGAGGACAGGCATAAAACGTATTATTACAAAACCATTTACTATTTCAGGGACTTTGAAACCGAAAAGCTGAAAAAAAGAAAAGGAGAGAAAAGGGAGATTATCACAGCACCTGCCATCGATTTATCGGCTTTTGACATCTGGAATCCGGCTTATGGCCACAAAGCAGCAATCACAGGGGCAGTGATACTTCAGAAACACCATATTCTTGCAACTTCGAGCCTTGACGGCACGATAAAACTCTGGGATATGAATTCAAAAGCCCTTTTGGTTTCCATCATCCCGATTGACAGGGATAAAAGGATACTGATAACTGCCGACAACTATTACATGGCGCCAAGGGATGCATTGTCAGGAATAGGCTTTAAACAGGGGTTACAGTATTTTCTTCCTCAACAGTTTGATGTTCAGTACAACAGGCCGGATATTGTCTTGTCGCGAATCGGTATTGCTTCCGAAGAGCTCATTACCGCTTATCGCCATGCTTATCTGAAAAGGTTGAAAAAAATGAATATTTCTGAGAATTTCAACGCTGGTTCACTTCATTTGCCGGAACTTGAGATTACCAATTTTAGATCATTGCCTTTGGTAACCACTTCTGGAAATATCAGTTTTTCAGTCAGGGCGACAGATGAAGTTTATCTCCTCGACAGAATTAATGTTTATCTGAATGATGTTCCTGTTTTTGGCCTGTCAGGGATTGACCTGAAAGAGAAAAAAACCAGATATGTCGATCAAAATATCAGTGTTGACCTGTCAAGTGGAAAAAATAAAATTCAGGTTTCGGTGATGAACAACCAGGGAGTGGAGTCTCTCAAAGAAACATTTTACATTGAAAATCAGAAAGAAGCGGTGAAACCGGACTTATATCTTCTGAGCATCGGAACTTCCGAATATACCGACAGCCGGTTTAATCTCAGTTTTGCGGCAAAAGATGCCCTCGACATGGCTTCATTGTTTCAGAATGCCAGAAATATATTCGGAAAGGTGAATGTCAAAACATTGACCAACCATGAAGTTACCAGAGAAAATATTCTGGAAGCAAGGTCATTTCTTTCAGAGGCCAATATTGATGATGTGGTCATTGTTTTTGCTGCGGGGCATGGCCTGTTGGATGAGGGGTTCAACTATTATTACGGTACGAGCAATATTGATTTCAACCAGCCATCCGTCAATGGCATAACCTATGACGAACTGGGCAGCCTGCTTGACGGCCTGAAAGCACTTAAAAAACTACTGATTCTCGACACCTGCCACTCAGGTGAGGTGGATAAAGAGGAAGTGGAGAAAACAGATGAAATCAAAACTGATGAGGGGGTAATCGCATTCAGAAGTGCCGGAGCAGGAGTGAGGACGAAGGAAGGCTTTGGATTAAAGAATATCAATGAGTTATCGAATCAGTTGTTTGCCGACCTTCGTCAGGGATCAGGAGCCACCGTCATCAGTTCATCAGGAGGGGCTGAGCTTGCCATGGAAAGCAAAAACTGGCAGAATGGGCTTTTTACTTATTGTCTCATGGAAGGACTTTCTACCCGAAAGGCAGATAAAAACAAAGACAAAAAGATTATGGTTTCTGAGCTTCAGGAATATATCCGTAACCGTACTTTGGAAATTTCAAAAGGGAAACAGACGCCTACCTCGAGAAGTGAAAATATCAGTATGGATTTCAGAATCTGGTAGTTACAAATTGAAGGTCTGTTTCAGCCACTGCTCAACATTTTCTTTATCGGGCTTGCCGTAAAACTCATTCAGGTAGCCAAGTACCTCATCAAGCAATTGGTCATATCCTTTACCCTTGTACTCGTTAACAATGATCTGAATTTCTTTTTCTAGCTCTCCGGTATCAGGGAAAACAGGCTCAAATTCGCTGATGAAGGTGGATTTTTTACCACTTAAATAGAAAAGTTTCATTTCACTGACATCCGGATTGGGGATCGGTCTTCCATCCACTGTCAGCAGGCCTGCCCTGTCGATGATAAGAGAATCTCCTTTAAATGGAAGCTTTTTGTTGATTTCTTCTCCTTTGTAGATATAGCGTAAGAAAAAAAATGCAGTATCGTTCATGGGAAATGCCTTTTCAGATATTTTAACCGATACTCTGTTGATAATCAGATATTTTCCTTTAAAATGGTTTTCAAGACTGATCATGTTGCTGATGGTACCTCCTCTTGAGGCAATATTCCCCATGGCAGGGATAAAATAGGGGGTGGATTCGAGTTTCCCGCTGACCGGAGGTGCCAGAATAAATCTGCCTTTTTCCTGATTAATCACTGCCGCTTTTGATTCTGTATTGCTGAAAATGAGTTGCTCTGCCGGAGAAAAAACATCTCCCTGATTCATGTTTTTTTTGGTGGCTTTGTATTGAATGCCTCCGAAAACTTTGATGACCGTATAATTGGACTGTGCCTGAATTCCTGAAAAAACAAATATCAGCACTATCCCTGAAAGCAATTTCCTCAAGTCCATAGTTTTAATTTTGATTAATATCATGCATAAATCAGACAAATTTTTGTTCAGATTTTTACAAGCCCGTGTTTGATAGCATACATCACCAGGTGAGGAGCGTTCTTTGCTCCGGTTTTGTCGAGCAGGTTGGCCCTGTGTCCATCTATGGTTCTTTCGCTTAAAAATAGTTTTTTGGCGATTTCGGGATTTGAATAGCCTTTACAGATCAGTTCCAGCACTTCTTTTTCCCTGTCAGTCAATACAACAGGTGGCTCATTCTGTTTTTTGGCAAAATGTTTTTCGGCATGAGCCAGAAATTCCTGTGAGAAATAATATTGACCCCTTACCACTTGTTTAATAGCCGACTCAAGTTCTTCTTTAGTCGTTTTTTTGAGCAGATAACCATGAGCCCCTGCTTCAATCATCTGATTGAAATAACCGATTTCTTCGTGCATGGTCAGGGCTATAATCTTTGTATCATATTGTTTTTCAATGATTTTCCTTGTGGCTTCAATCCCATCCATTACCGGCATCCTGATGTCCATCAATACCACATCCACATCCTGCTTTTTCATTAACTGGAGCAATTCCTGACCATTCGAGGCTTCTGCCGTTACTTTGATTTCATTAATCTCATTCAGTACCACACTCAGTCCTTTTCTGAAAATCACATGATCGTCACAGATGACTACTTTGATGATGTCCATATTCGTTGTTTTTATTCTTGTTCCGTTAATTTTACCGTAATCAAAACAAACATGCCGTTTCCGGGCGAACTGTTGAAGTCAATGTTTCCCTTTATGCTTTTGATTTTGTTATAGATATTGTTGATTCCCAATCCGCTTTTTTCCTGAAATGTTTTCTCAATTTCAAAACCTTTGCCGTCATCGCGGTAATAAAGTATAATCTGGTCTTTATAACTTTTCAGATCAATGGTGATGTTTTCTGCCTGTGCATGTTTCAGGGTATTGTTAATCAGCTCCTTAACGGTTTGATACAGGATGGTTTCCTCGATACCTCTTTTGGTAATGGTATAGTTTTGTGTCAGCAACTGAATTTTTACCGAGCGGGTTTTGTTGATATAGGCACAGAAGTCTCTTATGGCAACAGCCAGCCCGAAATCCTGCAGGACATTGGGACGTATGTTGTTGGAAATTTCCTTGGTTGTCGTGATGGCCTGATCGACCAGTTCATCAATGTTTCTGATGATTTCTTCCTGACTGATTTTTTTTGTTTCTCCCTTGATAATCAGGTCAGTGAATAGTTTAATGGTGGTCAGGATAGGTGCCAGTACATCATGAAGGTCGGCTGCAAACCTTTTTCTTTCCCTTTCCTCTGTTTCAACTATGGTCGAAATGATTTTCTGCTCTGCTTTTTTACGGTCTGTAATGTCTCTTGCAATGGTCAGGATGACTTCTCTTCCCCTGAAAAATATTTTCCTGCTTTTCATCTCAACAGGTATAACCCGTCCGTCTTTCGACAAGTGTTCCGATTCATACTGGTAAACACCTCTTTGCTTGATGATCTCAAGATTTTCTCTTACAGAATTCACATAGGGTGGAGTTTTAATGTCCGAAAATCTTTTTTTCAGCATTTCTTCCCTTGAATAACCGAGATTGTTGCATGCCGAATCATTGACTTCCAGAAATTTACCTTCAAAATCAATAACAAAAATATCATCGCTCGTATTGTTAAAGAGGGTCTGAAATTGTTTTTCTGATTCTTTTAATGCTTCTGAGGCTGTTTTGAGCTTCTGATCACTTTCTTCAAGTTTTTTCAGGTATTGATAGATTCGTTTTCGGGTTAAAGTATAGATTGACAGTGTGATAACCATCACCACAAATAAGCCGGTAATGGATGAGAAAAATATGATTTTTCCGGTAAGCTCTTTTTCCTCCACCTTTTCATCAATCAGAGCCGCTGCATAAATTTTAAAATCAGGAAAATATTCATACGCAAGAATATGTTGATATTGCTTGTTTTTTTCGCGGTAATAAAATATTCCTTTTCCACGGGTGAGGATTGGGGCAAGTGCATCGGGATTAATTTTAAGATTCTGATTATCAGGTGGATTTATGAGAAATTCTCCGTTTTCATCTATCAGGAAGAAAAACCCGCTTTTTCCGGTTTTTATGCTTGAAATCAGTAGCTGAAGTTCTTTCATGTCTTTCTCTCTTTTCCCCACATAAAGCATTCCTGTTATTTCTCCTTTATCGAAAATCGGCTCATAAGCCGTTATATACCAGTCATTTACCACATAAGCCCTTCCCAGATAATTCCTTCCCGACAATATTTCCTGTGCAACAGGTGAGGTTAATGGAATATAAGTCAGATGGGCACGTGTCCCTTCAGCCGACCTGACATTTGTCGAAATACGTAAAAATCCTGAATCGATACGCTGAAATACGGTAGCAGTACTTCCTGTCAGGCTTCTGATGGTATCAACTAACACCGAATCTTTCAGTAAAGGCCGACTGTTCCATTTCCAGTTTTTAATCAGTGTCTGATGTTTTAAACCGCTTTCCTGATTTTCAACCGAAACCAAAATATTTTCACCGTCTAACTCAGGAAAATTCCTGTAAAAAATATAATGAGCGACTTTTAAATCATTGACGGCATTTTCAAGTTTTAACGCTTTTTCGCGTCTGAGCATTTTGACAATGGTATTGACCTGCATGCTGAGGTCTTTTTCAATATTTTCCCTGAAATTTTCCCTTGATTTGTTGATAATCAATATTGTAAGTACAAAAATAGAAATGAGTACCGCTGCCAGTATCGGTAGGAAGAGTTCAAACCGTATAGGTATTTTCCGGAAAATGGATTTTATCATAAGATCAAGAAAAAAAGCTGATATTTTTGATGCCAAATTTACATAGCTTTGCCGTATGAGAAAAAATACTTTGGCCGATAAAATTAATGAAGGAAATTTTACTGCAGATGACCTGATTTCAGTGCTGGGAAATAATGAGTCTGCACTGGATGAATACTTATTTCAAAAGGCATCAGAGGTCAGAGACCGGCATATCGGGAAAAAAGTTTTTATCCGTGGGTTGCTGGAGGTTTCAAATCAATGTACGAAAAACTGTTACTACTGTGGACTAAGGGCAGGCAATCATCAGGTAAAGCGATATACAGTTGATTTTCATGAGATAATTGAAACTATCCGAAAGGCTTATGAACATGGATTTATCAACTTTGTCGTTCAGAGTGGTGAAAGGGAAGACCGTGAATTTATTGAATACATTACGAAATTGTGTCTTGAAATTCAGTGCATTACTGGTTTTAAAGCAGGAATTACACTTTCATGCGGGGAGCAAAAAGCTGAAGTCTATAAAAACTGGTTTGAAGCAGGTGCCAACCGTTATCTGCTAAGAATAGAGACTTCAGACGAAGCTTTGTATTATCAGATTCATCCCAAAAATAAAAGACATAGTTTTCAGGCACGCATTGAAGCTCTCGAAAATTTGAGAAATATTGGTTATCAGACAGGTACGGGCATTATGATTGGATTACCGGGGCAAAATTTCCATCACCTTGCCAATGACCTGATGTTTATCAGAATGCTTGATGTTGATATGGTAGGCATGGGTCCCTATCTGGAACATCAGCAAACACCATTGTTTGAAAGGAAAAATGAGCTTTGGCCTCTGGAAATGAGATTCCGGCTCACACTAAAAATGTATTCGCTGCTTCGCCTGATGATGAAAGACATAAATATCGCTTCAACCACCGCTATGGAAACCATAAGCGATGGAGGAAGGCTGGCCGGTATTCAGTCTGGATGCAATGTATTGATGTTTAACCTGACACCCCTCAGATATACTTCTGATTACCGGATTTATGACAATAAGCCGGTTTTTGATGATCCTTTCAAAACAGCTGACTCATTTATTCACCAGATTACACAGTCTGGTTTTGAGTGCCTGACTGATGTCAGAGGTGATTCACTTCACTTTCTTCAGAAATAAATTGCTGACTTTTCCGCCCGGACTGAATCACATTCCAAAAAGAAAATCAATAGAATGGTCTGAATATACAATTGACAGATTATGGCTGGATATACCAATTTGCATTATACTTGACAAATCTCATCTTCAATAAGTTTTACCACGGTTCGTTAATTAATATTAAGCGTAAAAACGAGCTTTTATGAAAACGATTCCAAAATTTGTCAGCTTAATTATTTTGATGTTTTCATCAAAGTTTTTAATTGCTCAGAAATTTGAAATTTACAAACAAACAGATTTAAACCGCCTGCTTGCAGCAGCAAAAACAGACTCAGCCAGTATCATTGAACGACTTGCAGCACTGAAGTTTCATCAGCTGTTGAATAAATACCGGAAAGAAAATAAACTGGATACCGTTGCATGGAATGATATTTTTTGGCTCACCTGCCGGAATCATTCTGTTTACATGATAGTCAATGATGAGCTGACACATACCCAGCAAAAAGGGAAAGAGAAATTCACCGGGAAAGAACCGGGAAACCGCCTGCTTTTTGTTGAAGATGGAAATGCATCTTTTTCGTGGCGGGGAGAAAATGCACTCTATTTTTTTAATACTTCCTACATCGGAAAAAACGCTGAGGAAATTGCTGAAGATATTGCTGAAAAGGCATTTGATACATGGAAAAAAAGTCCGGGACATAATGCAAATATGCTTGGGTCAGGACATAAAATCCATGGAGCAGCATTTGTTACGGATGGTTTGATTGTTTATGGAACCAGTTTGTTCGGTATTACCGTTACTCCTTATTATGCATCTCAAGCCATTGCCTATGAAAAGGAAGTAAAAACGGGAACAAATGAGAATAACCAGATACATGAAGAAAGGATTACTGTAACTTCTTCATCATCTATACGAAAAATGCTTGATAAATTCATTAAAAATAAGCTGGCAAATCTTAATCCTGATAAAGCCCTGACAACCAGTGCTATGAAACATATTGAGTATTTGTATGCCAACAAGGAATTCACACATGAACAAACCAGGGGCAGGCGTAATTTTTATGCAAAAACGCCACAGCAGCGTATCGCAAAAGCACAGGGGAAACTATTCTGGTTTCTTGCAAAGAATTCTTATTATCATGAGTACATTGCTGTTTATGAAACCAATGTCAAAGATTTTCAGGCTGAATATGCGGCTGAAAAAATTCTGGCTGAACTCGTAGAAAAAAATCAGCTGAATCTTTCCGGTTTTTCAACATACGGATTCGCCATAAAGGTCAGGACAAAAGACGAAAAGGTGAAAATATGGGCAGTTTTGATTATCTGACACTGTAGCCTTCTTTTGTTTTAATATTTATTAACTCATGGCAGTAAGGGGTTTTTTACCTTTGCAGTCAAATTTTTCAGGTATGAGACTTTATTTTTGCTTAATCCTTTCCGTCATTTTAGCGGGATTTTCTTCTTGTAAAAAAACCGGACAACAGCAGCCCGAAAACAAGCCCCTGAACATCATCGTGATGATCGGGGATGGCATGGGTCTTTCCCAGATCAGTTCACTTTACTATGCAGGCAACGATACCCCTTCCTTTACTTTTTTCCCGGTGGTAGGTCTTATCAATACTTCTTCTGCTTCACACAAAATTACCGATAGTGGAGCAGGAGGAACTGCTTTTTCTATTGGTGAACGTACATACAACGGAGCAATAGGAGTCGGAACTGATTCTCTTCCCCGAAAAAATCTGGTAGAAATCCTGTCTGAAAAGGCATATCTGACCGGACTGGTAGCTACTTCATCCATCACACATGCTACCCCGGCAGCTTTTTATGCTCATGTCAGAAACCGCTCTATGGAAGAAGAAATAGCACTTCAGTTGATTCATTCTGATATTGATTTTTTTGCCGGCAGCGGAATAAAATTCTTTAATCAGCGTAATGATAGGATCAATCTTTTTGATACTTTTCCAAAATACGGATTTCTTGTTGACACCCAGTCATTAAAGGCAAATATTCAATACGATATTAACAAAAAGTACGGTTTTCTGTTGTATGCCCGATCAATGCCAAAGGCAACTGAAAAAAGGGGTGATTTTTTACCCAATGCAACAAAGGCTGCTATTAAGTATTTGTCTGCATCTGAGCACGGTTTTTTCCTGATGGTGGAAGGTTCTCAGATTGACTGGGCAGGACATGATAATGATGCTGATTATCTGATTGCTGAAATTCTGGATTTTAATAAAGCCATAAAAGTTGCGCTTGATTTTGCCGAAAAAGATGGCAATACCCTCGTAGTTGTGTTAGCTGACCATGAAACAGGTGGCTTTTCATTGCCCTCCTCTGCCGGATATGAAGATGAAGAAAGCGATTATAATAGTATTAAACCGACATTTTCGTCCAAAGGTCACACTGCCTCGCTGATCCCTGTTTTTGCTTTTGGAAAAGGTGCTGAAAACTTTGGCGGTATCTATCAAAACAAAGATATTTTTTACAAAATACTTCAGTCTGCCGGATTGAAATAATCATTGCCTAATGGGCTGATGCTGAATGAGTTCCGGCTAACCAGCCGGTGCTCCAGGCTATTTGAAGGTTGTAGCCTCCCGTGTCAGCATGCAGGTTGATAACCTCTCCGGCAAAGTAAAGCCCTTTTACCCGTTCTGATTCCATGCTTTCGGGATTGATTTCATCGAGCGAAACTCCTCCTGAGGTAATGATGGCTTCTTTAAATCCCCGGTGCCCATTGACCCTGAATTTCAGATTTTTCATCAATACCCTGATTCTTTTCCGCTCTTCGGCTGAGACCTGATGACCTTTTTTTTCGGCTTCGAGTCCGCATAATTCAATGAAAGGCATTATCATCCCCTGTGGAAGCCATTCCCGGAAAATATTTCTGAGTGATTTTTTCCCAAACTCATTCAGGTCTCTCAGTAAACGCTGGTCGAGAACTTTATCGTCAAGGGCGGGTTTTAAATCAATATAAATGATGACATCTTTTTTACTTTCGAGTGCTTCAACGGCTAATCTGCTGAGTGTGAGGATGACAGGGCCGCTCAGTCCGAAATGAGTAAAAAGCATTTCCCCGAATTCGTCTGCCTGTTTCTTGTTTTCAATGAAAAGGCTTGCCCTGATATTTTTAAGACTGACTCCCTGCATGCTTGCAGCAAGGCTGGTTTCGGTTGTCAATGGGACAAGCGAGGGCAGGGGAAAAACAATCCGGTGGCCGCACATTTCTGCAAGGCGATAACCCGATCCGTCCGATCCTGTGGCAGGATAAGATTTGCCCCCGCTGCACAAAATAACTGCCTCGCAGGGAATCCTGAACATCCCTCCGTTTTTCTCGTATTGGACAGCTTTGACCTGATTGTATTCTGCCAGGATCTTTGTTACCCTGCATCCGTATTCAGTTTTTACGCCAGCTTTATGGTTCCATTTCAGCAGACCGTTGACAATATCGGCAGCAAAATCACTGACAGGGAACACTCTTCCGCCCCTTTCAGCTTTTGTTTCCACTCCATAAGCCTCTAAAAGCCGGATGATGTCTTTTGAAAAAAACTGAGAAAAAGCAGGACGCAAAAATTTTCCTTCAGGATAAATATGCCTGATAAATTCAAACATGGGGGCGATATTGGTAATGTTACACCTCCCTTTTCCGGTGATGAGCAGTTTTCTCCCTGCCCGTTCCATTTTCTCAAGAATGAGCACATCAGCTCCTGACTCGGCTGCCCTGCCGGCTGCAATCATACCGGCTGCCCCTGCCCCTATAACGATGATTTTTTTCTTCAAAAAACGCTTTTTATTTGTTTTAAAAAGACAATGCCTGAAAAGTTTATGGCTTTCAAAATTAGCGCATCGGATTTAATAATGATTGAAATTTAGGTTAATCAGGAAAATTGAAATTTCAACATATTGATTTACTGAGGGGAAGCAGATTTTTACGGACTGAATTTTCAAGGAAATACAACCCATGAAATTGACTTTACTTGTACCCCTTCTTCAGGTATTAATCTGTAAAAATCGCCATGAAAACATTTAATCAGATACTGTTAGGAATTTTCATTATTGCGGGCATCAATATGAAGCTTTTTGCCCAGCTCAGTCCTGATGAACAAAAACTGTTGGGAGAATGGAAAGCCGAAGTGGACGATCCCAATGCCGGAATTTGTACCATTTATGTTACCTGGTATGAAAATCATACTGCGGATGC
>JAAYUY010000240.1 GCA_012517435.1 Sphingobacteriales bacterium
TTTCAATACGCATGGCAGATCAACGACAGAATGAATACGAAATTATCGGCAAATTATTTTCCTGCATTTTGCAGGAATCCTTCCATAGAAGCTGTTGCATCTTATTCATTTTCAGAGAATAAAATAATTTTATCAAGTGGTTTGGCCAGAGATTATTTCGGGCATTATGGGTGGTTGCTGGGGCTAAATTTTCATCTGAAAACATGGACTTTTGATTTCAGCAGTAAACATTTTCAAAGCCTTATTACTCCCGTTGCTGTCGGGCAAAGCATAATATTTTCCTTTGGGAAAAAGTTTTAGGTTAAATTTTCCGGAAAATTTCAGTTAAGTTTTTTCTATGGGAAAATTCTGTTCCCGGTCTTTTGAAATCAGAAATAAACTGCCCTCAGTTCACTACATTTTCAGAAACTCCGGATGAATGAAAAGCAAATTTTTTTGCCTCAAGCCTGATTTTGATGAAATGATAAACCGTAAGGTTTAAAAGAATCAGAGAAAACCCATAGACAAAGTCTTCAAGAGGAATGGTAAAAATGCGGATGCCAAGATTTTCAGCCTGATTGTACCAAACAACCTCTTCCGGGATAAATGAGCCGGTTAGTAATCCGTTGACAAGAAAAAAAGGTATCAGCATGACCAGATAGCTGAGGTAGAATCGGGAAAGGAACTCATGCTTCAAAACATACTGATTAATGATAATAAGTATTGATGCAAGTGTAAATGTTATAAAAGTGTAGATTTTACCGTAATTGACAAATGCGATGGTCAGCAGTATGACTGAAAGTGCGGGTGAAATATATTTTACAGAGGAATGAAAATAGTTTTTAACCCCGTAAGCAATCAATACCTCATAAATAAATATACAGGCATAGGGAACCACAATGAAAAACATCCACTCCTCAACGGGCAAGTTAAAAAGGTAAATCCCCGAAATATAAATTTTATTAAATCCCCATACACCTGCCCGGGTGAATAATATATCCCATGGGATAAACACCAACATGGATACAATGACCGATGGGATTAAATATTTCCAGTTTGTACAGAAATGAACTTTTTTATCAAAGCTCAAAATGAGCGGGAAAATAAAGGTAAAAATGATAATCAGCAGATAAAGGAATTTCATTGCGACTTATTTTTTCTGAATTCCTGACGATAATAGGAGAGAGGGGCAATCAGAAAACCATAGTTTTTTTGACTGTGAGGCAGATGGTGGTCAAGATGCGCCTGAACGGTTGCCCTCAGATAACGGTTCGAGAAGTTTTTAAACAAACGTATTCGCTGATGAACATAAATGTCGTGAAACAAAAAATAAAACAATCCGTAAAGCGAAATTCCCAGACCAATTGAAAACTTAATGTTGACGACTGGTACTGTTCCAAGTATTGTTAAAAGAATACCCGGAACAGCAAATATGACAGCAAACCAGTCGTTTTTCTCTAATTTTCTGCCGTCTCTGATATGATGATCTTTATGCAGTGACCATAAAAAACCATGCATGACATATTTGTGTGTAAACCATGCAACAAATTCCATAAACAGAAAGGAGGCAATGAATAAGATTATCTGAATTGTCATGTTTTCTCTTTTCCTGAAAAACAAATAAGTTGAAGAAATGTTCAGTGAAAAAATGATGAAGCTTATAGAGAGGCAGAGATGATTTTCTTTCCTTCAGGATTCGAAACCAAGCTGGCGCTCTGCAAAAGCCTTAAAATCATCTGAAAAAAATACATAGGTTTATTAATGAAAGGTTTAGGTGGGTTTTGCTGTTTATTGTCCGGAAATGCTGAGGATTTCTTCTATCAGCAGGCGATTGTTCGACAGGCGGGGAACCTTGTGCTGCCCGCCAAGTTTACCTTTGTTTTTCAGCCAGTTATAAAAAGTCCCTTCAGGCATAACCCTGACGACAGGCCTTCCTAATGCCAGATCGCCTGATCTTTTGGTTTCATAATCACTGTTCAGCTCTTTGAGTTTTTCGTCAAGAAAACTGATAAACAATTCCAGATCATCCGGCTCCTTTTGAAATTCAATCAGCCACTCATGTGCTCCCGACCGGTTACGGGATAAAAAAACAGGCCCTGCAGTATAGTCTCTGATAATGGCAGAGGTCTTCCGGCAGGCATAGGCGATAGCCTTTTCGGCATTATCGATGATTAACTCTTCGCCAAAGGCATTGATGAAATGTTTGGTCCTGCCACTCAAAATAAAACGGTAAGGATGGATGGAGGTAAAAACAATGGTATCACCTATTAAATATCTCCACAAGCCTGAATTGGTTGAGATGACCATGGCATAATTAATTCCGGTTTTAACTTCAGAAAGTCCGATGGTTTCATGATGGTTTTGTGTAAGGCCGTCAGTTGGAATAAACTCATAGAAAATGCCATGATTGAGCAGTAAAAGAAAATCGCTTCTGGAAGGGTCATCCTGAAAACCAAAGAATCCCTCACTGGCATTGTAGGTTTCGAGATATTTAATCTGAGAACCTGGCAGGTAATTCCCGAAAAGCTGACGATAGGGTGAAAAACTTACCCCTCCGTGAATAAACAATTCAAGATTAGGCCAGACCTCATGAATATTTGCTGCACCTGTATTTTGTAAAATTTTGTCAAACAGTACACATGTCCATGTGGGAACTCCGGTAATGTGGGTTATATTTTTTGCCGGCATTTCGCGGGCCATCACATTTATTTTTTCTTCCCAATCAGCTATCTGAAGAATTCTTTTTCCCGGATTTTGCCAGAATTTTGTCCAAAGTGGCAGATTTTCACTCAATATTGCCGAAATATCTCCGGTAACAGATTTTTCATATTCACGGTTTAGCTGTGTACTTCCGCCAATGATGAGCCCGCTTCCGTAAAATATTGAAGTCTCAGGATAATTTTTGACGAAAACTGCCAGCATATCTCGTCCGGCTTTGTAATGACAGTCTTTCAAAGTCTGCCTGCTGACCGGAATAAATTTACTTTTATCGCTGGTGGTGCCCGATGATTTTGCAAACCATCTGACCCGTCCCGGCCATAATATATGATTTTCTCCTTTGAGTGCCTGTTGGATAAAAGGTTTCAGACTTTCATAGTCACTGACAGGGATCAAAGAAAAAAAATCGGAAGCATTTTTTATTGATTTTCTGCTGATTACATTAGCATATTTTGTCGATTTCAGTTTTAAAATCAGGTAATTTAATATTTTTTCCTGTGCTTTGAAAGGATTTTCAACTGACCATTGCAATCTTCTGTATCTTCTGCTAAGGCCTTTTTCAATTGTACGGTTTAAAAATCGTCCCAAATCTGCTTATTTTAATCAGGTTCAAAAATAAACCCCGCATGAGAAAAATCATTTAGGCTGTCAGAAAAAAAATAAACTTTTTTTTGCAGAATATATTTTTAACAGTATATTTGCCTCCGTAAGGCTAAGTTTATCTTATGCAATTTGACAATATTTTGTAAACAATTTAAACGGATGATCATGATAAAGAATTGTACACGAATTTTTACCGGCTTGTTATTCACCGGTTTGCTGTTTTTCAGCATGCAGTCTTTCGGGCAGCTCAGTGGGAATTACACCATTGGGGGTACTGGGGCAAACTATGCAACTTTTACTGCGGCAGTAAATGCTCTTTCCACTTATGGTGTTTCTGGTCCTGTTACTTTTACGGTAGCAGCCGGAACCTATAATGAGCAAATAAGCATTAGCAGTATTACAGGTGCCAGTGCCACCAATACCATCACTTTTGACGGAGTGGATAAAAATACCCGAATACTGACTTATAGTGCCTCCTCGACAGCAAATATGGCTACTGTTACATTTAATGCCTGCAGTTATGTAACCTTTAAGAACCTGACTATCAATTCCACAGGCTCTTCCTATGCTTTGGGGGTATATTTTGCACCTTACTCAACTTATAACAAAGTTACCAACTGCAACATTGTTGTTCCTCAGATTTCCAGCACTTATGTGGGTGCTGTCAGGGCAACCAGTGCTCAGTCATCCTATTCATCCGCCTGTGCTGGTCTTAAATATAATGAAGTATCATACAACTATATTTCAGGTGGTTATTTCACAGTTGTTTTTTATGGGAACCAATACAGCGGCTCTTACGACAATATCGGTAATAAATTCAACTACAATACCGTTGACTGGGCATATTACTACAAACTTTACTGGTATTATCAGGGCACTTATGAAGTCATAGGCAACAAATTTACAAAAGCCTATGGTGCCGGTTATGGTTATCCGACTTATATTTATTACTGCTCTGAAGGAAAAGTGAATGAAAACTTTATCCCGATGGGATTTTATGGCCTTATGCTTTATTATGAAAACTATGCCTCTGGTGCAACCAGTAAAACCACCGAAGTCTATAATAACATGATCATGGACCCGGTCTATACTTCCTACCATTATGGAATTTATACCTATTATGGTTATAATCTGCAGATTTATCACAATAGCATATGGGTTATGCCAGGTTCCAGTTCAACAAGTTATAGTTGTTTATACGATTATTACGGATATTACCACAAAATTAAAAACAATATTTTTGTCAATACAGGGAACGGGTCCTGTATGTATTTATATTACAATGCCATTTACAGTGGCGATGTCGATTACAACAATTATTACTCAACAGGCAGCTATTTTGTCATCTGGCAGGGTACTATGTACAGTAATATTTCTAGTCTGAAATCAGGTATTAGCAATCAGAATCAAAACTCGGTTTCTGAGACTCCTCATTTTACAAATATTGCCGATTTGCATTACAGTTTTGGGACAATTCCGAAATTCGCTCCATATTTGAGCCAGGTACCTAAAGATATTGATCTTCAGAACCGTAATACCACCAGTACTATGTTAGGAGCTGATGAACAGGAATTTCCTGACTATGATTTGGATATTATTTCAATTGTATCTCCCGAAGTACCGGCTGTAGGGAACAATATTGTTAAAATTAAATTTGTCAATGGAGGTTCAAAGCCTATACCTGCCCAGACCCTTTACTTTAGCTATCAGGTTAATGGCGGTAGCTGGACTAATGGAACCCTCACATTGACTTCACCGATTCAACCCTTTACCCAACCAATTGAATATACCTTTAGTACGCCCTGGTATATAGCTTCAGCCGGAACTTATACTCTTACAGTCAGAAATTATCCGCAAATTTCAGGTGATCCTGATAACAGCGATGAGATAAGCGTAACAACCTGTACAGGATTTCAGGGAAATTATACCATTGATGCCGCAGGAGGTGGTAACTTTACCAACTTTGATGATGCTATTTCCCAGATGGTTAACTGTGGAGTTTCCGGGCCGGTTTATTTCACTGTAAAAGCCGGCACCTATGGAGCTTTTCAGCTCAATGAAATTAAAGGTGTTTCAGCTACCAACACCATTAAATTTATTGGTGAAGACAAATCCAAGGTCATCATTCAACATGCCGGAAGTACTACAAATGATGGTTTACAGGCAAATATCCGTTTCAACGGAGCTGATTATATTACAATCGCCAACATGACCATCATCAATACAGGTACTTCTTATGGAGAAGGTATTCACCTTATTAATAAATCCAACTACAATACTTTCGAGAACCTTGATATTAAAGTTGCATCCAATACATCAACCTATATCCTTCCATTAGTGGGTTCAGGGAACTTTACATCCTATTCATCGCAGGCTGAATGGGGAAATTACAATACCTTTAAAAATGTCTCCACCGACAAAGGCTATTTTGGTATTGTTATGTATGGTCCGGTTGTTTACAATACTTTTGATCATTGCACCGTTGAAAATGCCTACTATTACGGAATGTATCTGTATTATTCCACCAAGACCAAGGTGCAATATTGTAAGATATGGAAATTCGGATATTCAAGTGCCTATGGGATCTTATCATACTATGGTGATGGCGACACTATTGTTGGAAACTATATTGAACCCGGTCAGTATGGAATAATGAGTTATTATCAGAATTACTATAACCAAAACAGCCGGTCATTATTGGCCAACAACATGATTACCAATTTCATGAATACTCAGTATCAGACCGGTTTCTATATTTACTACAACTATTATACTCAGGTTGTAAACAACGCTGTTTGGGTGGATGGAAGTTATAACTACTATAGTTATGCAGCTATTTTGGATTACTACTACAATTACTACACTACAATTGCCAATAACATATTAATCAGTACCAATCAGACTTATCTTTACTCGCATTATTATCCAACCAGCCCTTCAGGTATGGTCGTGGATTACAATGTTTACTACCATACAGGAACAGCCTCTACTTATTTCAGCATTTATGGGACCGGCTATTCATACCAGAATTTTGTTGCCCGTACGGCAGAGCTTGGGCCTCACGACCAGAACAGCTGGTATCAGCAGGATCCGCAAGTAGTTGGTAAAACCGACCTGCACCTGCCAAAAGGAACACTTGGACGATATGGCTATTATGTTCCCGGAAATAAATTTGATTTTGACGGAGATCCGAGATGTGCCCTCGCAACTTTTGTCGGGCCCGATGAACCGACATGGAAGGTGGTAAAATCCGATTTTGTCTATGATGATACCATGTGTCGTCAGGCTCCTGTTACCTTCTATAACACAGGTGTAGAGAAAGATCCGAGGGTAACAAAATGGTTTGTCAGAAATGTATTGAAGGCTACAACATTCCACTTTACCACAACTATTCAGGATAAAGGGTACGATACCATTACACTTGTCCAGCAAACATGTGCCAGTACAGACACTATAACAAAGAGAGTTTTCTTTGATGATGTACAGGCAACTCCTGCTGTAGAATTCATGGTTTCCAAAAATGTGGTGGAGGTAAACGAAGTAGTTCAGCTTGGTGATTTGAGTAAAAACTGTCCGACAGAGTGGGAATGGGAATTCAGCCCGGCAAAAAAATTCAATCCTTTAACCAATAAAATGGAAGATGTGGTTGAATATGTGGACAATACAACGGCAACCTCACAGAATCCAAGAGTAATCTTTAAATTCAGCGGTGAATATGATGTTTGCCTGACAGCTAAAAACTCGAAAGGAACAAGTCCGAAAACCTGTAAAACAGGGTATATCAACGTGAAATTCAGCGACAATATGTGTGGCGTCAGCAATTTTGTTGATCAGGCTTTCGGTGTCATTTACGATGATGGAGGTCCGACAGGAAATCATGGAAAAGAAAAGAAATGTACCTATCTGATTAAGGCATGCGGAAATGTGGTGGATGTTACCTTGTCTGACTTCAACCTGGGTGCTGAAGCTTATCTGAGACTCTATGATGGTTCTTCAAACCAGGGGACCCCGTTGTGGAACCCTGCTTATGGACCAAAAGGTATGACTGGCAATATGAACGATTTAAGATTCCAGTCTTCCTTCCAGGTAACAAAAACTGGGATGTTGTATGTTGAATTTGTTTCCGATGTTCAGGCAGGAAGCGGATTTAAACTGGAATGGGCATCCAGTGGAAAAGGCAGTTATCAGAAACCTGTTGCCAGCTTTGATTGTGCCGATTCCGGCTGTATTGGTGTACCATTTTACTACCAGAATACTTCGATGGCTGATCCCAAAGCTACTGTCTTTTTCTGGGATTTCAATGGTAATGGTATTATCGACAGCCGTGAATATGATGGTGTATTTATTGACAATTCTTTCCAGGGAGTCGCTGCCACCTATAAAACTATTTTGATAGCCAACAATTGTGCTGGAACAGATACTGCAGAAAAAATTGTTACCCTGATCAATCCACAGAAAGCTCCGACAGGTGTTATTCATGTGGATGTCCCTGCACCGGTAGCCAATCAGGATGTGGTTACTTTAAGTACAGTATCACCTGCTCTGACTTGTGTCAATACTTGGGAATGGAGCATTACTCCATCTACTTTCTATTTCGAAGCAGGTACAGACAAATATAGCGAAAATCCGAAAATTGTTTTCCAGGATACCAATTGCTATGATATCTCAGTGGTGATGGGTAATAAAAATACAGCATGGAAAACGCAGACAACAAAGCTTTGTGCTGTAAAACCCAAAACTTATTGCAATGCCGTAGTGATGAACACACATCCAGACATGGGTATCAGCCGCGTAAAAGTCGGAAGTATAGATAACACCAGCGATATTGGTGTAACACCTTATTCCAACTTTACCAATACGACTTCAACCAATCTGTACATGGGTCAGGATTATGAAATTACCCTTGAACGACAGACAAACTTCAATAAACTGACTGCAAGAGTATGGATCGACTGGAACAATGACGGTGATATGGATGATCCGGGAGAAGAAATTGCAGCTACCAATAATTATACAGGATTAAGCTGGACTGCTAAATTCACTGTACCAGCCACTGCCAGCCTTGGCGCAAGCATGATGAGAGTCAGTGTTGGTTTCGGTGTTTACCAGAATAAACCTTGTGGACCGCTGCAGTTTGGTGAAGTAGAAGACTACCGTGTATTCATTTCTCCGGACAATGAACCTCCTGTAATTACCATCAATGGCAGTAACCCCGCTTCAGTTGAAGTTGGATATCCCTATACAGATGATGGAGCCATTGCCACTGATAATATTATGGGTAATATTACAAATACCCTCTATAATGGAAACCCATTGTTTACAACATATAATGCAGTCAAAACCGACAAGATGGGAACTTACTTTGTCTATTACAATGCCTGTGATACACTGGGCAACTGTTCAGATGCCAGAAGAACCGTTTATGTTACAGAAGATAAGACCCCACCGGTAATTACACTTATTGGCGGAGATCCGATATATGTTGCTGTTAACAAACCTTTTGTTGATACTTTCTTCAAAGCTACCGACCTTGCTGACGGTGATATTACAAATAAAGTTCAGATCAGTGGAAACCTTGATGTTTATAAACTCGGATCTTATACCCGTCAATACTATGTTGAAGACAATGCTGGTTTATCTGATACCAAGACAAGGACAATCATTGTTGTTGACAATGCTGCACCGGATATCGCTCTTATTGGCGACAACCCGATGTATCTTGAAATCATGAAACCGTTTACTGATCCGGGTGTAACTTATTCAGACAACTATTGGCCAAACAACAAGATTGCGCTGAGTGTATCCGGTTTGGTTGACAATACCAAGATTGGTTCTTACACCATTACTTATTCAGTTACCGATTATTCAGGAAACGGTCCGAATTCAATAACCAGAACGGTTATTGTTTGGGACAGCACTGCTCCTGTTATCGAAGCCATGGGCGGAGATGTCATTGAACATGAAGTCAATACTCAGTTTATCGATCCGGGTCTGAATATCATCGACAATTCACTTTCAGGATTTACTGTTACCCGTTGGGGCTCTTTCCTGACCAAATTCCCCAATGAATTCCCGACTAAACTCGGTAACTTCATTATCTTCTATAAAGTTACAGATGCTGCAGGCAATGTCAGTGAAATTCTGGGTAGAATTATCAAGGTGGTTGATACAAAAGCTCCTGTTCTTACCCTCAATGGTTCACCTTACGTCATTATTGAAAAATGGGATAATTATGTTGATGCAGGTTATACTATTTCTGACAATTATTATGATGTAGGGGATCTGGATATTACAGTGGACAATACAGTCAACGTTCATGAACCGGGACTTTATCATGTCTGCTATCAGGCTACTGATCCAAGTGGAAACAAAACTCCTGAAGTTTGCCGCATTGTAAAGGTCATTTATGTTAATACAGGAGTCGAAGAAGCCAATAGCAGCAAGGTAAGCGTTTATCCAAACCCAACAAACGGAAATATATCTGTTGACCTGAGGCTTCCGCTTAATACAGAAGTAACAGTAAGCATTACAGATATGATGGGAAGGGAAATTGTAGTTCTCAACAAGGGCATGTTGAAAAACGCAAAATTTGACGTTGACCTGAGCAACTTCAGCAGTGGTGTTTACTTTGTAAAGGTACAGACAGCTGAAAATCAATGGCTCGAAAAGATTATTAAAAATTAATATCTTTTACCAATAATTTCAAAAGGCTGGTTCTTTAACCAGCCTTTTGTTTTTAATAAGCATGAAAATGAATACCAGATGAAACTGATTACAGATGCCGGCTCCTCGAAGTCGGAATGGATGTTGGTCAAAGAAGACGGAAGCAAAATAATGACAGAGCTGAGAGGCTTGAATCCTGTCCTTCATTCAGAGGAATTTATTTCTGAAACTGTTGTAAATGGTCTTAAACCGGCTATTCAATTTCAGGAGGTAAAGGAGATATTCTATTATGGTGCCGGATGTACAGCAGGTGAAAATGCTGGCAGAATGCAGGCTTCACTGAAAAATATTTTTCAAAACGCAGCCATATATGTGGAAAGTGACTTGCTGGCTGCTGCAAGAGCTTTATTTTTCAACAACGCTGGTATTGCATGTATCCTCGGAACTGGCTCAAATTCTGGTTTTTTTGACGGAAAAATACTTCATAAAACAATACCATCATTAGGGTATCTGCTTGGTGATGAGGGTTCCGGAGCCTCAATCGGTATGAGGTTTATTAAAGATCTACTCTACAGGAAAGCACCGGAGTTACTTGCTGAAGAATTTTTGAGTGAATTCAGTGTGAATCGTGAAAATATTATTCCGTACATCTATAGCCTGAAACAGCAGAATGTTTTTTTTGCCAAGGTGGGTGGATTTTTAACAAAACATCATCATGATAGTTATGTTGAGGAACTAATTATGAAATGCTTCAGAGAATTTATTGAAATTCAGGTGTATCCGTATTTTGAAATCTGGAAAAACAGGCAGGCAGGTTTTGTGGGCTCTATCGCATTCTTCAATAAGGAAATTTTGCAGAAAGCTGCTGATCAGTTTGGGTTGGATATTGTTATGATATTACAAAAACCAACAGAACGATTGGTTGAATATCATTGTAAATTTTAGTTAATGTGACCCCCATTTGTCTTTGTGATTTATGGAAGGGTTTTAATTTTGCACCAAATCTGAAGCTGATATGCACGATATAGAACCATTTTTTTTATGGCGCGACTACTATAAAGCTGAAAATGACAGATGGTCGCCTTTTTATCAGCGTCAGTACGATGAATTTAGTTTTACCAATGCCATATACAATTATGTCATCCATCCTCAATGGGACGACATAGGCTCTGATACGCTTTTTATCAAGATTTTGTATGTAAATTATGATGAAGCCTTTGCCATAATCGAAATGATAGGAGAGTGGAACGATTGTATTGGGAATGACATCATGTTTTTAAAACGTGACATTCTCGATATTATGATTGACAGAGGTGTCAGGAAATTTATTTTAATTGCAGAGAATGTACTCAACTTTCATTATGATATGGACGACTATTATGCTGAATTATATGAAGATGTTGAACAAGGCTGGGTTGTCATTACCGGACTTCAGAATCACGTGGCTGAAGAAATGAAAAGGTATCATCTCGATCATTTTCTGCTCTTTGGAGAGGAGTTTGACCTGATCAACTGGCGTACAATGACTCCTGAAAACTTTTATGCTTCCATCAAATCAATTATTGAAAATAAAACACTTTTACTGCTAAATTAATCCTTATGGCCTATAAATCATTCAATCCGGCTACAAAAACCCTCATGAAGGAATTTTCTACTATTTCAGATCATGAATTAAATAAAAAGCTCAATTTGGCGGGAAAAATGTTCCTTTACTGGTCGGGTTTAAGTATTTCTGAAAGGATAAAATTTATTAAAGATATTGGGACATGCACAGAAAGGAGGAAGGATGAGTTTTCCCGTCTTATCAGTCTGGAAATGGGAAAACCAATCAGACAGTCGAGGGCTGAAGTGGAAAAATGTATTTTACTTTGCCGTTATTACGAGGAAAATGCTGAAAAATGGCTGTCTCCGCAATTTACATCGCTTCCCGATGCATCTGCTTCCGTAGTTTTTGAACCGACAGGTGCAATTTATGGTATCATGCCATGGAATTTCCCTTTCTGGCAGGTTTTCCGTTATCTGATACCCAATCTGATTCTTGGAAATGTTGCTTTCCTTAAACATGCCTCCAATGTTCCTCAATGTGCAGAAACCATTGAAAATCTGTTGCTTGAGGTAGGCCTCCCGGAAGGTGTTTTTCAGAATCTGTTTATTGATTATCGACAATCTGAGCAAGTAATTGCTGCAGAAATTACCTCAGGGGTTACCCTGACAGGTAGTGAGCCTGCCGGAAAACTGGTGGCTTCGCTATCAGGCAAATATCTGAAAAAAACAGTATTGGAGCTGGGTGGCAGCGACCCATTTATAGTTTTTGAGGACGCAGAGATAGATTCCTGCGTAAAAACAGCAATTTTTGCCCGTTTTCAGAATGCCGGACAAAGCTGTATTGCTGCCAAAAGATTTATTGTTCATGAAAAAATTTATGAGGAATTTCTTCATCATTTTGTTTCAGCTTGTGAAAAAATGATTGTTGGTGATCCTTTGAACGAGCAGACCGAACTCGGACCTATGGCAACAGAATATCTGCTGAAAGACCTTGAATTTCAGGTGAGTAAATCAATTGAAATGGGAGCGGATGTTCTGACCGGAGGCCGGTTAATGTTTGAAAATTCATTATTCTACGCTCCGACAGTTCTTTCCGGTGTTAAACCTGATATGCCAGTCAGTAAAGAAGAAGTCTTTGGTCCGGTTGCTGCCGTTTTTAAGTTTTCAGAAGATCACCAGGCTTTATCGATGGCTAATGACACAGTTTTTGGACTTGGAGCATCTGTCTGGACTAAGAATATCGAAAAAGCGAAAAAAATTGCCGGACAGATTGTGACAGGAACAGTTGCCATAAACGGTATTGTAAAATCTCATCCGGCTCTTCCTTTTGGAGGTACCAGAAAATCAGGCTATGGAAGGGAACTTGGGGAATGGGGGCTTAAAGAATTTGCGAATGTGAAAACACTCAACATTTTTCGATGAAGATGAAAAACAGAGCCATTTTATCACTGGGAAGCAACCTTGGCGACAGGCTGATGAACCTTCATACTGCCATGAAATTGCTTACCGCTGATACCGGAGAATTGACTATAAATTCATCTGTTTATGAAACTGAGCCATGGGGACTGAAAGAACAACCCGATTTCCTGAATATGGTTGTGGGTATTGAGACTGAATTATCTCCGCAACAATTGCTTAGTGAGATTAAATACATTGAAGATGAACTTCTTAGAGAAAAATCCATCAGGTGGGGAAGCCGGTCTATTGATATCGATATTCTGTTTTTCAATGATTTAGTAATAAATTCAGACATTCTTACCATTCCTCATCCTGAAATTGCTAACCGCAGGTTTGTATTGGTTCCTCTGGCGGAGATTTTCCCTGACTTAATTCATCCGGTTCTCAAAAAGCCAGTAAATAGCTTACTTGTTAATTGCTCCGATCCCTCTGAAGTGAAATTGTTTGAACAACAAAAAATAATCGTTTGAAATATCAGTTTGTAGCGGTAAGTGGTACCATTGGAGCCGGGAAATCTGCTCTCGCATCCCGTTTTGCATCGCTCACAAATTCTCAATTGATTCTGGAAGAATTTGCCAATAATTCTTTTCTTGAAAAGTTTTATTCAAACCCTGAACGCTATGCTTTTCCGCTGGAAATCAGCTTTTTATTTGAAAGATTTCAACAGATGAAAACCACTTTTGCCAATGCTGATTTATTCAAAACTTCTTTCATTGCCGATTATTTCTTTGATAAATCATTACTTTTTGCCAAAAACAACCTGACTGCTGACCAGTTTGCCGTTTTTTATCCATTATTTGAAACTTTCAGAGAACAGTTGCCCAGTCCCGATCTGTTGATTTACCTGAAAAGGCCGGTTGATGTTTTACTGAAAAACATACAGAAAAGAGGCCGTAGTTATGAACAGAGTATCAGCCCTGAATATCTTGAAAACATTCAGCATTATTACTTAACCTACCTGAAATCATTGCAGCATCAGCGGGTACTCATTATTGAGATGGAAGACAAAGATTTTATTGCAGATGAAAAAAATTTCAGGAAATTGTACGGACTTTTATTTACTGAATTTCTGCCAAAAATTCATTTTTTCAATATTAATGATGAAATTTAATACGGTATCACATAGGAAAACATACCTTACCTTATTAATACTATTTCTGATAACTTTTGTCGTAGAAGCTCAGGAATTTGCAACTGTTTCCGGAAAAATTACAGATAAGACAACAGGTGACCCACTTATTGGTGCGAATGTTTTCCTGAAAGGAACAAATAAAGGAACAGCAACCGGTTTAGATGGTTCGTTCAAAATTTCGGATGTCAGACCCGGGATTTATGATGTTGAATTTACCTATATCGGCTATAAAAAAATGGTTCTGACAGCTGTCAGAATTGAAAAAAATGAAAATAAAGTATTGAATATCAAGCTTGAACCTACTTCATTGACCATTGATCAGGAAGTGGTCATCGTTGGAGATAAACCCCTGATAGATCAGGATCAATCCAAAACGGAGAATCGAATATCTTCTGACAAAATTGAAGCCTCTCCAGTTCGCCAGCTTGCACAACTTCTTAATTCTCAGGCAGGTGTGATAAATTCACCATTTGGCATTAATATCCGTGGAGGACGAACTTACGAAACAGGTTTTTACATCGATGGGGTTTCAGCAAAAGACCCATTGGCAGGTACCGGCTTTGGTCTTGATATTGGCACCAATTCGATTCAGGAAATGGAAATTTCGACTGGAAGTGTGGATGTGGAATATGGGAACTCTACAGCCGGAACTGTCAATACCAAAACCAGAACAGGTGGGAACAAACATGAAGTTACTCTAAACTACAAAAGAGATAATTTAGGTTTTAACAAAGAGTATTCTTCCTGTTTTAACCAGCAACTGTTTGAAATGAATGCCGGAGGCCCCCTGACTTTTCTTGAGAAAAAATTACCGGGCAAAGAAACCAGAATCCGTTACTATCTTTCCATGCGTTCGAGCCTTAACGATGAATACATTAAAAATCCTGCAAAACAGCTAAATTCATCCTTGTTTCCAACCAACTTCTGGTCACCCTATCAGGATAACCGATGGTCTGCTTTTGCCAAATTGAATTATGATTTTGATCCTACCATGCGGCTCACCATTTCCTATTTAAAATCCATCAACATCAATCAGGACGTTAATATGCTTAGGGTCACCGGAAATGACATTTCCTTTAGCCCTGGTTATCAATATGTATTTCATCTGCAACCCGATAATGCTGCTACATTTACCCATGAATCGAATCTTCAGACCATCCGCTGGAACCATACCCCTGTCAACAGGTTTTCGTATCAGCTTACTTTGTCGAGATTATTTGTACACTTAAGAGCCGATGCCAATGGAAGACCATGGCGTCCTGAAAATGTGGATACGGAATTTGATCCTTATTCCATTCGCGAATTTCCTGTCAGCTATTTTAATCCGGACGATGATGTAGTCTTTGCCATTCAGGGCCCGGGTCTTTACAACAACAACGGAATCACTCCTTTGTGGCACGACCATCTGGTAGAGGAATATACGGCCAAAATCTCAGGAAACCTTTATTCAAAGAATTCAAGAAATACGGTTACGGCAGGAATGGAATATAAAAGCCAGTATCTTCGATGGATAGATATTAGGAGGCCATGGGTAGGCGCTCCCATGCAGTTGCCGGATGGCTCTTTCTCTCAATCGTTCAGGCTTGGCGAACAAAGTGATATATGGGAAGTAAACCCGGAACAAATAGCTGCCTATGTTTCTGATAAGTATAAGTTTTTAGGCCTTGTTGCCAATATTGGCGGAAGACTAGAACTTTGGGCCCCCGGCAAATTTGTTGATGATGCCATACATAATCCGGCTGCTCCCATACGTGATGAGATCCGGGATGCTTATCTGAATAAGTCGTCCAAAATTATAGGTAGAAGATACAAAATCAGATTTCTGCCAAAAATATCAGCATCCTTTCCGGTACATGAAAACCAGGTGCTTTACTTTAACTACGGGCATTCAACCGTCTTACCCCATCCTTCTTATCTATACACAGGCCTTGATCCAAAATACAGCGACAGAAGTACCTTGTCTTTTGTTGGTAACCCCGATCTCGACCCCGAAGTGGATATTTCTTATGAATTAGGCCTTCGCTCACAGATTTCATCCAATGATGCTTTGAATATCAGTGCTTTCTGGAAAGATAAGTATGATTTTATCACATCAGCTTCGATGATGATCAAAGATGTTACCGGGAAAGAGGTAAGCCGGACCATCCGTATCAATTCAGATTATGCAAGAATCAGGGGATTTGAATTAACCTACCTGAAAAGAATTAAAAAATGGTTTCAGGGGGAAATGTCGCTTTCGTACATGACCGCTACAGGCCAAAGTGCTTCTGCTTCTGAAACAATTAAAGAGATAATCAATTCCGGTATTCGGGAAGATACACGTGAATATCCCTTGCCATGGGACCGGCCTCTGGATATTAAATTTAATATGTTGTTCGTGAAAAATACTGAAACCGGATTTTTTAACCTGCCTTTACTCAATAAATTCAAATTTTATCTGGAAGGAAATTACCGATCCGGAATACGTTACACTCCTTATGTCCTGACAGGTTATGAAGCTTATTCAGGCAGACCCATTTATGTCATGAATACTTCCTCTTCTGCCCGATATTCTGAGTTGGGGAAATACTGGTTGTGGTTCGATGCCAACCTCATCAGATGGTGGTCGCTTAAACATCTTGAAATTGCAGCTTCATTAGAAGTAACTAATATTTTTAACAACAAAAATGCAGCAATTATTAATCCTGTAACAGGTAAAGCGTATGAGTATGGTGACCCTGTACCGAGTGAATGGCGTGATCCTATGTACAATGATCCCCGTGATCCTCGTTCTTCCAATCTTCCGCCTGAAAATCCGGCAAGATACTTGCCTCAACGCCACATGCTGATTGGAGTTTTCTTAAAATTTAATTGAGTTGTTAATATTTATTCTTAAAAAGAAATTACCTTTGCATTCGCTTAAAAACTTAATTTTTATTCATTTAAAGCAAAATTTAAAGAATTGGAAAGAAAATCTGACAATAAAAAAAATAGAAGATTTACACGAATTGCTCCATTAAGTGTGTTAATTTTCTTTATTCTATCTTCCTGTATCCCTCAGAAAAAACTACTGTACCTGCAGGATGAGGGTTCAAA
>JAAYUY010000241.1 GCA_012517435.1 Sphingobacteriales bacterium
AAAAGAGAAAATATCCCCAGAATAAAAAGAACATCATGGAAAGGAGTCAATGTAGCGGCAAGAGCATATTGCCAGGTCCGGAACCTGACAAAAATGTAAAGAAAGATAATGAAAAGAGAAATAACAATAGACCAGACAGCAGACTTTTTAATATCATCGGCAATAGTGGGTCCAACTTTCTGACGTGATAAAATTTCATGGTGATTATCGGGATAAACAGAATTTAAAGTTTTGCTGACTACCATTTCAACCGAGTCGGATGCATTTTCAGCATTACTGTTAATTAAAAATGATGTGGTAATTTTAACCTGATTTTTAGGCCCGAAAATTTTGACTTCCGGCTTACCATGAAGTGGTTCTGTCAGTTTCGTAGTCAGTTCATAGGCATCAACATTATTTTCGAAACGAATAACGTAAGAAAATCCTCCCCTAAAGTCAACACCATATTTAAATCCCTGTGTGAAAATGGAGATTAAACCGGCAACAATGACAACAGAGGAAAAGATGTAAGCATATTTTCTGATACCAACAAAATCAAAATGAATATTCTTAAACAGGCCTTCGGTCATTTTTGTTGAAAACGAGAGTTTTTTCTCCTTTTTAAGCTGGTTTTCAAAAATAACCCTTGAAATAAGGATGGCTGTGAAAAGCGAGGCCAGAATACCAATAATCAAAATGGTTGCAAAGCCATGGATAGGCCCTGAGCCAAAGAAATAAAGCACAAATCCGACAAAAAGCGTTGTAAGGTTAGAGTCGATAATGGCTGAATATGATTTCATGTAACCATCTTTAAGAGCAACCCTGATTACTTTTCCCAACGCAATTTCTTCTCTGATACGTTCAAAAATCAGCACATTGGCGTCAACGGCCATACCAATAGTAAGCACCACACCAGCCATACCCGGTAGGGTAAGTGCTGCGCCTAATGAGGCCAAAACACCTGTGATGAAGAACAGGTTGGCAAACAATGCAAGGTCGGCAACCCACCCGCTTTTGCTGTAATAGAAAATCATAAATCCGACTACTGCCAGAAATCCGATTATCAAAGAAAGAATACCTTTTCTGATAGACTCTACTCCAAGCGAAGGCCCGACAATGGCTTCCTCTATGATACGTACACGGGTCTGAAGTTTTCCGGAATTAAGAATATTGGCAAGGTCCTGAGCTTCTTCCTGTGTAAAACCACCGGTAATCTGAGAATTTCCTCCTGAAATTTTTCCCTGAACTGTCGGGAATGAACGGACAAGACCATCGAGAACAATGGCAATACTTTTACCAACATTGGCCTCTGTCATTCTTTCCCAGATTTTGGCTCCTTCATTGTTCATGCTTAACGACACTTCACGTTCTCCAAGCGGAGAAATATCCACTCGTGCATTGGTAACACTTGAACCATCCAGGCGTGCTTTTTTATCGAGTGTAGTGATTTTCAAAGCAATCAACTGGTAAATGGATTCATTTTTATCAATAGGTTTGGCTGTCCAGGCAAATTTGACATCAGGAGGTAAAACGGCTTTAACATCCGGGTCCTCAAGATACTTGTTAATTTTAGCTGTGTCATAGAAAAATGCTGTTCCCACGACAGGTCCTTTGATATAAAATGCACCCTGGTCGGTACGATTGACAGCCGGAGCCAGGTAACGGTAAATGGGATATTTTTTATTGAACTCTTCCTGTGTCAGGTTTACGTTTTCAGCTGAATCTGATTTTTCTTTCTGTGATGCAGTGTCTTTGGTCGTTACTGTTTTGGAAACCGCCTGAGTATCTTTTCTGGCAGCTGGTGTTTTGAAAAACTCTTCGGCTTTTTCAGCTTTTGTCGTATCACTGATACTGTCTTTCTCCAGGCTGAGCTTCTTACTCAATACCTTGTTGACTTCTTCGAAATATGGTAAAATTTCTTTATTTTCATAGGTTTCCCAGAATTCAAGGCGGGCTGTACCCTGTAACAATTTTCGAATTCTTTCCGGATCGTCAACACCAGGCAATTCAATCAGAATTCTTTCAGTTCCTTCAAGAAGCTGAATATTGGGCTGTGTAACACCAAATTTGTCAATTCTTTTTCGAAGAACCTGGTAGGTACTTTCCAAAGCACCTTTAGCCTTGGTTCTTAAAAAATTAAGCACTTTGTCGCGTGAAGCACCTAATTCTATCTCATCTTTGTTTTCAAGTGTCGCAAAAAAGGATGAAATATCAATGTTGGGATTGATTTCGTAAAGTGATTCATCAAACAGGGTGATAAAGTCTTTCTGACTGTTTTTTTGTTTTTCCTTTGCCATCGCCAATGCACGCTGAAACTCTTTTTCCTGATTATTACCTGAGAGTTCCCGAATGAGGTCTTCCAGTTCAACTTCAAGAATCACATGCATCCCACCCTGTAGGTCAAGTCCAAGGTTGATTTCCCTTTCTTTACACTCTGCATAAGTATATTTCTTTACCAATACATTGTAAACAGGTTTGTGAGCTATCGAATCCAGAAAGTTTTTTTCTATCTGTTTATCCCCATTGGCAATTCTTTTAGCTTTACTTTCCAGTAAATATGTTTTGACGGTAAATGAAATGTGAAAGAGAGAAACGATTGCCAGCGCAATGGCAAAAAAAGTAACAGTTCCTTTATTTTTCATGGACGAACAATTTGTTGTTAAACTTTATTTCTGTTTAAAAAACTTTATTTTTTAAGAAGTGCAAATGTACTTGAATAATTATTAATTACTTGCAAAAACTAAATTCATTTTCTTTAGGCATTAAGCTTGCCCGATAGAAATACTATATCGTAATTTTGAAGGGCAAAAATAATCAGTCCGG
>JAAYUY010000242.1 GCA_012517435.1 Sphingobacteriales bacterium
ACACATCAGGTTCATAAAGAGATTTACCTGAAATATTTTTCAGGGGTATCTTTGCCGCAGTAATTTTCAAACCTCATTTCAATGATACTGTTTTTTAAAAATCCTGATTTAAAATTCTACATAGTCGAAGTAAAAAAAGACATTGAACCTTCTGATATTGAGAAACTCAAATGGTTGTTTGGAAACGCTGAATTAATTGAGGTAAAAACGCTCGAAGGGAAGTTTATCGGACCAAGAAAAGAAATGGTAACACCCTGGAGCACCAACGCGGTCGAAATCACGCAAAATATGGGGATTCAGGGTATTTCAAGAATTGAAGAATTCACTCCGTATAGTGAAAATAAGGTTTTCGACCGGATGTTGCAGCAAATTTATGAAAATCCGGGACAGGAAGTTTTCAGGCTTTCAAAAGAACCGGAACAAGTAGAATTCATCTTTGATATTGCAGCTTACAACGAACTGGAAGGACTTGCATTAAGTGAAGAAGAAATAGCATACCTGAATGAGGTGAGCAAACAAATCAGGAGAAGACTTACTGACAGTGAAGTGTATGGCTTTGCCCAAATCAACTCGGAACATTGCCGTCATAAAATCTTTAATGGCCTTTTTATTATTGACGGGAAAGAAATGCCTGATTCCCTGTTCTCTATGATAAAAAGAACCTCCCATGTCAATCCCAACTTCATCGTCTCTGCCTATAAAGATAATGTTGCTTTTATTGAAGGTCCTGCAGCCGTACAATTTGCACCTCAACATCCTTATCAGCCAGATTTCTTTTATTTAAAAGATATTCAAACAGTTATATCTCTTAAAGCCGAAACTCACAATTTTCCGACCACTGTCGAGCCATTTAATGGTGCGGCTACCGGCAGTGGCGGTGAAATACGCGACCGAATGGCAGGAGGAAAAGGGAGCCTGCCTGTAGCCGGAACTGCTGTTTACATGACGGCTTATCCAAGACTGGCTCAGGAAAGAAAATGGGAATTCAAAACGGAGCCGAGAAAATGGCTTTATTACAGTCCTGATGAAATCCTGATCAAGGCTTCCAACGGGGCATCAGATTTTGGCAATAAATTCGGACAGCCCTTAATCTGTGGTTCCCTGCTCACCTTCGAACATCTTGAAAACAACCGGAAATTCGGATATGACAAGGTAATCATGCTGGCAGGAGGAATTGGCTATGCCAGAAAAGAAGACAGCTATAAAGGCCATCCGGCCAAAGGAGATAAAATAATTGTGATGGGTGGCGACAATTACAGGACAGGCATGGGAGGAGGTGCAGTTTCTTCTGTCGCCACCGGACAATTCGACAATACCATTGAATTAAATGCCGTTCAGCGCTCCAACCCTGAAATGCAGAAAAGAGTAGCCAACGCCATCCGGGCTCTTGCCGAAATGGATGAAAATCCGATTATTTCCGTTCATGACCATGGAGCCGGAGGCCATCTGAACAGCATTTCTGAACTTGTCGAAGAATGTGGCGGAAAAGTGGACATTTCGAAACTGCCTGTCGGAGACCCTACTCTTTCTGCCAGAGAACTGATTGGAAATGAATCACAGGAAAGGATGGGCCTTGTTATCGGAGAAAAAGACATTGAAATGGCCGAAAAAATTGCCGATAGGGAACGTGCTCCTTTCTATATCGTTGGTGAATGTACGGGCGACCACCATCTGCTTTTTGCCAATCCAAAAGGTAAAAACCCTGTTGACCTTGACCTGGCCTACCTTTTTGGGAAACCCCCTAAAACCGTTTTGGAAGATATAACCATAGAGTCTGAATATCAGGCTGTCAGCTACCATCCGGAAAAACTG
>JAAYUY010000243.1 GCA_012517435.1 Sphingobacteriales bacterium
GGCTCAAATCAGAAACCTTCACTGGTGGACGGTTGAATACGGCCTGATCGGGGATGTTAAAAATCATAAAATATATGGAGCAGGCTTGTTGTCGTCCATCGGGGAAAGTTATAGCTGTATGCAGCCTGAGGTCAGGAAACTTCCTTATACGATTGATGCAAAAGATGTAACCTTTGACATCACCACCCGTCAGCCTCAGCTTTTTGTAACACCTGATTTTCAGCATCTTGTTAATGTTTTGGAAGAATTTGCCAATGGCATGGCCTTAAAGCAGGGCGGACTGAGCGGGATGAAAAAAGCGTTGGAATCGGGCGGAACAGTAACTTATGTGTACAGTTCCGGATTACAGGTTTCAGGTGTGGTAAGTGAAGTATTCAGCCTGAACAATCAGGTTGTTTATGCCTCCACAAAAGGGAACACTATCCTGTGCATAGACAACAAAGTGCTTGACGGACACGGAACTGATTATCATGCTGAAGGGTTTGGCTCCCCTGTCGGGAAACTGAAAGCCGCTTATTTGCCACTGGAGGATATGGATGAAAAAAACCTTCAAAAATATGGTATCTCAGAAGGGAAAGATTGCCGGCTGGAATTTGAGAGCGGGGTAGTGGTGAGAGGTTTTTTGAAAAAAATTATCAGGCATCGTGGGAAGAATGTATTGTTTTCACTTGAACATTGCACGGTAACTTATGAAGAAAAGGTATTGTTTCAGCCTCAATGGGGTATTTATGATATGGCAGTCGGAGAGAGGATCATTTCTGTATTTGCCGGTCCTGCCGACCCTGTGGCATATCAACTTCATTATCAGCCGCCTGCAGAAAGAACCCACAAAATTGTTCATGATGAAAAAGCACTCAGGCTTCATTCATTGTACCAGCAGCTCAGGAATTTGAGGGAAAACCACATTGTCAGCAGGGAAGGAGTGGAAAACATCTGGCAGGTATTAAGAACAGAATACCCGGAAGACTGGCTGCTCTCACTTGAAATCTTAGAATATCTGATGCGAAACAATATCAATGGAGATTTAAGACAAGGAGTTGAATATCAGTTAAGTAAATTAAAAAGGAACCCGCATTTCCAGAAACTGATACTTAACGGGTTGGAACAGATCTATGCTGACCTATAGTCTGTCAGGGTGTTGAAAGGGAAACCGGCAAAATTTTCCCGTTAAAATATTTATGTCCGTTTAAGGCAAATTCTGCTATAAATTTTGCCATTTCATCCGCATTCAGAAGTGCCTCATAACCGGGGAAAGCATTTTTAAGCATTTCGGTATTGACTGCTCCAAGAGCCAGGCAATTGACCCGTATGTTTGTGTCTTCCAGTTCAACGGCAAGCAATTCAGTCAGATTAGCCATAGCTGCCTTTGAAGAGGCATAAGCACTTAATCCTTTGAATTTCACACTTCCCTGAAATCCACCCATGCTGCTGATGTTGACGATATGGGCAGGTCCGGTTTTACCCATTACCGGTAAAACATGGCGAATCAAAGAAACCTGGCTGAAAAAATTTACCTGATAAACATTTTTCCATTCTTCATCGGTAATATCTGAAAACTTTTTGTTTAACATCATTCCTGCATTATTGAGAAGGATGGATACTTCCTCAGGAAGCCAGGAAAAATTGTCAGAAGAGAAAGGTTTTTCAAAATCGATTGCAATGGTTTTAAGATTTTTAAAGCGGTGAGGCTGAAATAATGCATTCAGCTTCTGTTCATTTCTGCCAAGAGCAAAAACCTGAAAATCTGTATTTAAACAGAAGTATCTCGCTGTTTCATATCCGATTCCACCGGTAGCTCCGGTAACGATGATGCTTTTCATATCAAATGGTTAATCTTCTTCCCTTATGAGCAGTAAGATAGCGTGTTGGGGAACAATAAAGAATTTTTCCCCGTCATATTCTATTTCATGAGAACTGTTCTGCAGATAAATGGCAATATCGCCTTCCCTGCATTGAAGGGGGATATATTCAGGTTCGTTTTTGGATGGCTTCCAGTCTTCTTCCGGTTCACGGGGCAAGGGCAGGGGGTAGCCGGGGCCTACTTTAACGACATATCCGCTTTGAACAGCTTCTTTTTCTTTCACATTTGGGGGCAGATACAAGCCTGATTTGGTCATTTTTGAGTGTTTCCTCGGTTTTATAAGCACCCTGTCGCCTATGACGATGATCTTATCCAGATTAATTGCCATCTGATTCTTTTATTGGTTTTAGCGGAAGGTAAAAATAGAAATTTGAACCCTTTCCGACTTCACTTTCTACCCCGATTTTTCCTCCATGATGGTTGATGATATTTCGGGCAATGGCCAATCCGAGTCCTGTGCTGCTTTCTCCTCCTGTCGTCCTGACATTTGCACGCCTGAAAGGCTTGAACAATTCTTTCTGATCTTCAGCCGTTATGCCAGGCCCCTGATCAATGACTTCTGTTTTTATCCAGCCGTTTTCTCTTCTGATGATAACTTTGATTTCAGTGCCTTCGGGAGAATATTTGATAGCATTTGACAATAAATTGCCAATGACCTGCTCCATGCGGGAGGGGTCGATCATTAACATTAGCTCTTTAAATTCAAACTCTTTAATGATGTTAATGTTTTTATTTTTCGCCAGTATAGAATTGATATTGACCACATGGTTTATGACGGAAAGGTAATCATGTCTGTCAATTTTGAATTCGATTTTTCCAGCTTCAAAACGGCTGTAATCAAGCAAATCGTCCAGCATGTTCAGGCATGAATTGGTACCGTTCACGATCGTTTTGAAAATATCCTGTCTTTCGGCATCGTCAAACTGATCGCACGACTGGCTGAACAGTTGGGCAAAAGAACGAATGGCCCCCAATGGATTTCGCAGGTCGTGGGCTACAACCGACATCATGTAATTAAGTTGTTTGTTGTACTCAGCCAGTTTCTGGTTTTTTTCCTGAAGCTGTAATTCGCTCATTTTGAGAGCAGTAATGTCGTCAAGTATAACCAGAATCAGGGTCTCATTCTGAAATTCAAGGTCTTTGGTAGTGAACTGGAAGTATTTGGTGATTTTGAGATTGTTTATATAGAAGTCTCTGACAAGCAAATCTTTATAAGTAGGTATTTTTTCAGTTGCTGCTTTGAGGATGGAATTTCTCAGCGAACACTGGCTGCAATTTCTGGTAGTGCCACAATCCTTATTTTCTTCAACGGCATACATACACCCGATTACGTTACCACAGAGCTCTCCCAGAATTTTATCATCAGATTTCTGGAACAAAGCCTCAAAAGCATCATTAAATGCCACCACCCTTGCCTCCTGATTGACAAGATAAACCGCAGAGGTAACATTATCAAATAAAAGGTTCAGAAAGTTAACCGATTCTTTTAAAACTGAGAGATTCATTCAGGCCGATATAATAATTATGCAAAAAGAAAATAAACGGCAAATATCCGAAAATCTTTTTAAAAAGAGTAA
>JAAYUY010000244.1 GCA_012517435.1 Sphingobacteriales bacterium
CCGCTTTCAGAACGTTTTACTTTTCTGACCTGTGCAACCTGTTTTTCGATGCTCATGTTTTTATGAATAATGCCAATGCCTCCCAATCGTGCCATGGCAATGGCCATTTCATATTCCGTTACGGTGTCCATTGCAGCCGAAACAAGCGGAATATTGATTTTGATATGGCGTGTGATATAAGATTCGACAACTACTTCTCTGGGAAGGACTTCCGAATAGGCCGGAAGAACCAATACGTCATCAAAGGCAAGACCTGTCCCTATAAATTTATCATCTTTTATGTCCATGGGGAAATATTTTTGAGGATTGTACCATGTGCAAAGATATGCTCAATGTAAAAAATGCAAAGAAAAATTTAGATTTAAGGGAAGGAAAGTTCCCGTTAGTTGGGTAGCAGGCGGAAATATTCCTTGACTTTGCTTTTATAAAAAGGCGAAAAATCGGGCGGGACAGATTTAAGCAGCTCTACTTCTTTTTGTTTGTTTTTCAGATATTCCTCAAGGGATGGGGGTTTACGGTTAAAAATATCATTGGCTGTTTTAGATTCCCGTCTTTCTTCTTCATCCTGCTTTTTTTCTGCTTTTTCAGCTTCAAGGAACTTCACTTTTATATCTTGCTGCCGTTTTAAGGTTCTTTCAGTGATTTTACCTTCCACAAGGTCTTTTTCATTTTCTTCGAGGAGTTTTTGGAGTTCCTGAAGGGCTTTGTTGAGTTCGTCATTTGCTTTATCACCTGCCCCCATTTCTTTCTGGAGATTTCGGATGGCATTGCGCAACATTTCCTGGCGTGCAGCCATCTGAGCAAGTTGTTTACTCATCTGACTGCCGGGTTTATTTCCCTGTTGCTTTAAATCCTGTATTTGTTTGCTAAGCTCTTCCTGAAGCTTCTGAAGGTCGGGGAGACCTCCTTTTTTCTTCTTTTTCATCGATTTTTTGCCACTGCTTTTCATGTTCGACATTTCTTCCTGCATCTGTTTAAGCAATTCAGAAAGCATGACTGCGAGGTTATTGATGGAAGTCAGGGCGTATCCCTGACGTGTCCTTGCATCACCTATCATCCGTTCAGCAAGCAATTCGATGGTTTTAAGCATCTGATAATTAACATTTTCCACTTCCTTATTGACAAAAGACTCGATCATCGGAAGTTCTTTACTCAGTGCAAAAAGACTATCTTCGATGAGCTTCATATCATCTTTCAGTTTCTTCTGTTTTTGAGTCAGCTCAACATATTTTGGGTTGTAAGAATTGACAGATTTGAACTGATTGGCTAAGTCTTCCTGTTCAAAGGAAACATGAAGCAGGTTTTCAAGTATCCTTCTCAGTTTTTCATAATTGATTTCCAGCGACTTCATTTCCATTTCCATTTTCATGGACTTCATTTTCTCGGAGAGTTCCTTCATCTTTCTGGAAGCATTTTTCTGGTTTTGAGCGGCTTTTTTCATGTTGTTGTCCTGCATCTCTTCCATGCTCTTTTCCTGCTCCTCCTGTATTTCCTGCCTGTCGTCTTTGGTGTCTTCCAAATCCTTTGGATTTTCAAGATTTTTATTCAGTTTTTCGAGTTCATTAAATTCTTCCTGCAGGTCTTTAAACTCTTTATTCAATTCTTCCTGCTTTTGTTCAAGGCTTTCCTTTTCCTTTTCTTTCGATTTTTCTGTTTCTTCGCTTAGTTTTTCCTGTTTCTGACTGAGTTCATCCAGTTTTTGTGTGATATTATCAAGTTTATTTTCAAACTCAAGCTTTTTAAACAGCTCCAGCATTCTGTCAAGTTCTTTTTCGAGGCTTTTCTGGTCTTTTTTCAGTTTATCGAGTTCCTGCTGAATACCTTCCTTGTTGTTTTGTTCCAATAGTTTTTCAAGTTCTTCATAAAGCTTTTTAATATCTTCCGGCATTATTTCTTCAAATTTCTCGTAAAGCTGCCTGTATTTTTCAAGCAATTCTTTACTGAGTTCCTGATAATCATCCTGTTTTTGAACATTTTCAATATATTTTTCCTTCATTTCCTCCACCTGCTGAATAAGATCTTTTTGTTTGTTCAACAATTCCTGAATCCTCTTCTTATCGTCCCAGTCCATTTTGTTCTTATCAATCAGTTTTTTCTGAGCTTCCAGCAACTCTTTCTGTATTTCCTGAGATTTTTTGGCAGCATTCTGAATGTCTTTTTTCAGGTCTTCAGCTGATTTTTCAGCCATCTCCTGCATTTGTTTTTCAGAAGGAGCAGCAAAGAAAAATTTTCTGGAACGCGTTGACTTACTTCCGTTTACGCCATCATTATCCCAAACTTCAAAAAAATATTCAAAGCTTTCGCCATGTGATATTTTTAAATCATCGAGATTTATGGCATAATAAAAGTTCTGGTAAACAGAATTGAGCGTTACAGGCACAGAGATTTTAAAATCCTTATTCAGTTTGGAGCTGTCGTCTGATTCAAGAAAATGATAGACAAAATAAAGCTTACGTAAGCCGTAGTCATCTGCTGCCTCCCCTGCAAAAAATAGATATTTTGTGTTTGATGAATCGATCTGCTGCTCAACTTCAATACGTGGATAAGCATCGGGAATGACTGAGATATAATATTGTATGGTGTCTTTGCTGACAACTTTATTGTTTGAGATTTTTATCAGGTATGAGGAATTGTTTTTAATGGTTTTTGAAAGAGAAAAAGTGTTTCTTTTTTCAGGGCTTAGCCTGAAAAGCTGATCCCCGAAGTAGATCATCAGTTGTTCTGCATCTTCGGTCGAAAAGTGCCAGACAACCCGTGTGCCTTCAGGAATGGTAAAATCCCCGGTATTACTGATTGTTTCAGGTTTTTTACCTGTGTAAGCAGGATAGTTAAGCGAAACGGTAAATCCTTTTAAAAGAGGTTTGGGAAGGACATTTAGTTTAAAGGTTTCTGATTTGATATTTCCTGAGAAAAAATAAAATCTGAGTGGATTTCGGATATTTTTTAAGGTATATTCATAAACACCGTTCCGCTTTTCTTTCATCAGATACTCATAGTTGTCAATTTTGATGAATACGTTTGCAGGGACTGATTTTCCACTGACTTTTAACCTGAGGGTAAACTCCTCATTTTTGACTGCATTCAGGTTTTTATTCAGCAACTCAAATTCAAAGGGTACCGGTTTTTTATAATAGGTATTGTGTTTAACCAGTCTTTCCGTGCTTTCGGTAACCACTTTTGGAGTAGCAAAAAGGAGAATGGTCAGAATAAACAATGGGATGAGCAAATATTTCAAGTATTTCCTGTTTTCTGAAAAATTGATGGCAAAGCTGAAAGGAACAGGCTTTAGCTCGTTAATTCGTTGATCAATGCTGGCCTCAATCAGGGTGCGGCTATATGTGGATTGATAGGCCATTTCCTTCAGCTCCAGTGTGTTGAGGAGCTTGTCTTTGACTTCAGGGAAAAATTTTCCAATCATCACCGAGGCTTGCCGGTAAGTCAGCGAATTACCGGGTTTGTATATTTTTATCAGGGGTATAACGACATAATAGGTAAGAACAGCTGAATTAATCAATAAATACAGGTAAAACAGGATGGTGCGGACAGTGATACTGAAATGTCCGATGAATTCAGAAAAAATAACAACCAGAAAAGAAATGAGTGATATGCTGAAAAGAATGATAATGCCTCTGAGGACAAGGTTTTTATAATATTTTCTCCGGAATTCGTCCAGCTTATGTAGTAAAAAGCGGTAATTGTCAGATAATCCGTTTGCAGATGGCATGTTGCTTAAGTTAAGAATAATACCCTGTTTCTTTTTCAGGTAAACCGTAAAACTTTGGCAAAGCTAATGCCATATAACATTTCAGATATCCTCAGAAAGGCATTGAATTTGTCATAAAAGAGGAAAATTTTTTTTATGAAAGAAAGCATTATTTTAAATTGGGATTCAGGAATGGCTTTCAGTACGGAAATAGATGGCCATTCCATACAGGTTGATGCTCATCCCGAACATGGAGGAAGCGGAAAAGGCCCGAGGCCAAAACCTTTGTTGCTGGCAGCACTTGCCGGTTGCACAGCCATGGATGTGGTCTCAATCCTGAATAAAATGAAAGTTGAGATGCGGGATTTTAAAGTTGAAGTCATTGCCAATCAGACGGAAGAGCATCCCAAAGTATATGACCGTTTTAAACTGGTTTATCATGTTTTTGGGGAAAACATTCCTCTGGAAAAAGTTGAAAAAGCGGTTGATCTGTCGCAGGAAAAATACTGCGGTGTCAGTGCCATGCTGAAGAAAGCTGCTGAATTAACGTATGAAATTCAGCTTCATCAGGACTAATCTTCAAATGTACCTGACGACAACATAAAAAGAGTACAACTTTCAACTGTCTGTATATGATGATCAGTCGCAAGTTTTTCGAGTTCAGGATTATAAGTGCCGGGATTAAAAATAATTCTCCTTGGGTGGCTGTTCAGAATCAGGTCGTACCACTCAGGCTGACGGGCAGGAGAAAGATATAAAGTAATGGTATCAATATCATCAACAGGCATTTTGTCGGTAATAATCCTGAGGCCATCAATGTCAAAATCTTTAAAACCATAGGGGAAAACTTCATGACCATGATGCAAAAGCTGACGAACACACATATTGGAATATCGGTCGGGTTTATCGGAAACTCCTATGACAGCAACACGCATAATTTTGATTTTCCTGCAAAAATATATTACCCCAAACAAAAAAGCTTTACTAATTTTGCTTCATGAATCAGTTCACCAACATTAGAAACGATATCTATTTCAACATTTTCAGAAGCGGGAATATTATTTACCGCCTGATATTTATCAATGTCATCGTCTTTGTAGTGATTGGTTTTATTGAAGTCATTTTCACCCTGTTCCGGCTGAATACTGAATTTTATCAGGAATTTATCTGGAACAATCTGGCTATTTCTTCTGATCCGCTGACCGTCATCAGAAAGCCATGGACACTAATCACTTATATGTTTATGCATTCTGGATTTTTCCATATTTTATTCAACATGCTGATGTTGTATTGGTTCGGGAAAATATTCAGGGATTTTTTGGGAGATAAAAAACTCTTGTCAGTTTATCTGGCAGGAGGACTTGCCGGAGCTGTTTTGTTTCTGATTGCCTATCAGACTGTTCCTTTGCTTAACTCAGCCAATATTTCAGCAGGAATGGTTGGTGCCTCTGCCAGTGTAGTGGCAGTCATTGTGGCAGCAGCTGTTTATTTACCCAATTATTCTGTTTTTCTTTTGTTTTTTGGCCAGGTAAAACTGAAATATCTTGCTATTTTTCTGGTGATTATTGATGTGTTGAGTTTAAAGGAAGGGAATACAGGAGGTCATTTTGCTCATTTGGGCGGAGCTATTTTCGGTTTTATTTATTCACGCCAGTTGTTGAGAGGGCACGATATTGCAAGATGGCTGACAGACACAACAGATTTTATAGGCAGTTTATTCAGCAGAAGATTTTACCGTCCTAGACCAAGATTCAAAGTTTATAAGAATGCAGAGAAAACACAGCCAATTAAAGAAAATCAGGCTGAACTTCAGGCAGAAATTGACAAAATACTTGATAAAATTGCACAATCGGGCTATGAAAGCTTGACAGACAGGGAGAAGAACATTCTGTTTAATGCGAGCAAGAAAACTCATTAAAATATTTTTTCAGCCCGGAGATTCAGAATAAATGAAAACAATAACTTTGCAGTCGCAAAAAAAATGGCGAGGTAGCTCAGGCGGTTAGAGCGCAGGATTCATAACCCTGAGGCCGAGGGTTCGATTCCCTCCCTCGCTACTCCGAAAGCCCCTCATCTATGGGGCTTTTTTATTTAAAAAACTACCGTTTGCTTTCTGCAAATAAAAATGGAGTATTAAAAAGCATTTGTAAAAAAAATCTCTTTCGGGCATGTTGTTAATGGATTTTTGAAAATATCTATCTTGCTGCCTGTTATTTTCTTCACAAATTTAAAAAAATACAAATAATGCTAAAGCAGATTATTTTTATCACCACATTGTTGCTGACGCTGGGTATATTTGCTTATACCGTCAGGAGGTACTACCTTTTCTTCAGACTTACCAAGCCCTTTCCGGTTAAAAACTGGAAAAAGAGAATTGGGGTGATGTTTAAAGTAGCCTTTTTTCAGTCTAAAATATTCAGGTTCCCGTTGACAGGTCTCTTTCATGCCCTGACATTCTGGGGATTTTGTGCCTTGTTGTTTGTGGTTTTTGAAATGGTGTTGGATGGGATAGCCGGAACTGACAAAGCCCTTGCCGGTATTGGCTGGTTTTATAATGTTCTGACTGCCACCGGTGATATTTCAGCTTTTATTGTTTTCTTTCTCATAATTATCTTTCTTTTCAGACGTAATTACTTGAATATCAAAAGATTTCAAGGGATAGAAATGACCCAGCGCCACCACAATGATGCTCACTTAGCCCTTACTCTAATCATGCTCGTAGTTTTTACGCTCCTGGCAATGAACACCTATTATATTAATATTTGCAAATTCAAAGGTGAAGAAGTGCTTGGTACTTATCCGGTCAGCAGTGTCTTTGCCTTGTTTTGGACATCCGACAATTATCAGATTATGTCGTTGGTTTACAATGGTATGTGGTGGGTACATATCCTGACTATTTTTGCTTTTGCCAATATTCTTCCGTATTCCAAGCATTTTCATGTCTTTTTGTCAATCCCTAATGTATTGCTGAGCAGGCTTGAACCATTGGGCTATCTGGAACCTGACAGAAATATCACCAGGGAAGTCCGATATATGCTGAATCCTGATGCTGCTGATGTTTCAGCTGAAAATCAGGCAGTTGAAAGATTTGGGGTGAAAGATGTTCAGGATGTTACATGGAAAAATTATCTTGATTCGCTGACCTGTACACAATGTGGCCGGTGTACCTCGGTATGTCCGGCAAATATCACAGGTAAACTCCTCTCACCCCGTAAAATCATCATGAATCTCAGAGAAAGGATGAATGAAATAGGTCCGAAGCTGGTTAAAAACGGAAAGGATTTTTCAGACAATAAATCCCTCTTGAGAGATTATGTTTCGGAAGAGGAACTCTGGGCTTGCACCACCTGTAATGCCTGTGCCCAGGAATGTCCGGTAAATATAAATCATCCCTCGCTCATCGTTGATATGAGAAGGTTTTTGGTGATGGAGGAAGGCAAAGCACCCTCAGGCCTGAATGCGATTTTTGCCAACATTGAAAACAATGGTGCCCCCTGGCAGTATTCATCATCTGACAGGCTGAAATGGTATGACGACTGGACGGAAAAGGAAAATTACAGGCTCCCGCTTGTTCAGGAGCTTGCGGCCAGTGGAAAAACTCCTGAATATCTGTTTTGGGTAGGTTCTGCCGGTGCTTTTGACGACAGGTATAAAAAAGTCAGCAGGGCTTTTGTGAAAATTCTCAACCATCTTAATATTGACTTTGCCGTACTGGGAACTGAAGAAACCGACACTGCCGATTCGGCAAGAAGAGCCGGAAATGAAATGCTTTACCAGATGCAAACATTGATGATTATTGAGCTTCTGAATAATTATGGGATTAAAAAGATCATTACCTGCTGCCCTCATGATTTCAATACTTTTAAAAACGAATATCCGGGATTTGGCGGACATTTTCAGGTAGAGCATCATACTCAGTTTATCAGCAGAATGATAAATGAAGGCAGATTGCAGACAGGAGATACATTTTCAGGGACAAAAATTACTTATCATGACCCCTGTTATCTTGGCCGGGCAAATGGAGAATATCATGCTCCCAGATTTGTATTGACTCACCTGAAGGCAGAAGTTGAAGAAATGAAGCGGAACAGAAGTTTTGCCCTGTGTTGCGGTGCAGGAGGCGGGCAAATGTTTAAGGAAGCTGAAAAAGGCAATAAAGAGGTTTATGCCGAAAGAACGGAAGAAGCCCTGAAAACAGGTGCTTCTATTGTGGCCACAGCCTGTCCGTTTTGTATGGTGATGCTGACAGACGGTCTGAAGTATAAAAATATGGAAGAGGAAGTCAGAAATTATGACATTGCCGAACTGGTAGCCATGGCAATTTGATATTGTTTTCATTAAGCCTGTCATAATGATTGTTTTGCAAAACAATTTTATTTTCCTGACGTTATATTTTAGCTTCTAATTTCCTTTGTTGAAATGTCCGGGTTCAGAAATTTATTTGTCGTTTTCATTTTCCTTATACTGACCATAGGGGATATTAACGGACAGGATTTTATTGCCATCAGCAGCAATAGCAGGACTATGGTACTCGCCTATAATGAAGGAAAGACAAAAGTTGCTGATTCAATACAGTCAAATTTGAGGAGAAAACAGAAAAAACTCCTCTTTTATCGTTTCAGATTCGATACCTATGATCTGGTGAAAAAGGAAAAAGTTTTTTCTTTCAGAATTTCAAAAGAAACCAAAGATGAGCTTGATACTATCTTCTTAAGTCCTGACGGAAGAAATCTGGTCTTGATTTTTGGATTTCGTAAAATTGTGTGCGATACACGTTCAGGAACTATTATCGGTGATTTCGACCAGCTCCGGTTTCCGGATATCAGGGATAAATTGCTGATAAAAAGGGTAAAAAATGAAAAAACAATAGCTTTTTCAAATAAAGATAATCAATTTGTACTGGCAACAGACAGCCGCCTTAAGGCATTTGATGTTTTTACCGGAACAGAGTTTTTTGAATATACAGGTATTCCTCAGGGCGGATTGATAGAAGAGCTTTATTTTTCAGAAGACGATCGCTTTATTTTCGTAAAAGACCATAAAAACAATTATTATGTCTGGAAAACTGGCAGAAAGGAATTGCTTAAAAAGTTTATCGGGCAGGAAGTCAGGTATAATCCTTATCGTAAAACTCTTGTAATAGTCAGAAAGACAGCCACTAACATGACGAGTTATATCTATCTCCTCCCTGAATTTAAAAGAATCGAAAGAGTCAACTCACAAAAGACAACCAAAGCCGATGCAACGGACAAATACAGGCTTGAACCGGGATTATCTTCCCTGAGTCCGATGGGAAGGTTTACAGCTTATGTGCTGAATAAAGACCGTAATTACCGCATGGTTTTCTGGAACAACTATCAGTCTCAAATCGCTTTACGTATTTCCCTCGATGCCACAAAAGGAATTATGAATTGTGATAATAACATGATGACATTCAGTGGGTTAGCTGATAAAAATCTGCCATTACTGATGTGGCTGAACGATAGTCTTGTAATGGTGGCAAGTGATGTTGACCATTATCAGGTATTTAATCTGGCTTCCGGACGGCATGTGGATCAGCTTGACCTGAAAATTAACACAAAGCTAAAAGATAATGAATCATTGTTCATATCGCAGGAGAGAAACAGGATCATCAGCAATAATAAACAATTGGTTGCACTGCCTTACCATTTTTTCTTCTCTAAGGGCGTATGGTTAAAACTGACAATGCTCCGGCAACAGGAATCCAGGGTTGAAGATGTTGATTTTTATTGCTTCACACCCGACAGCAGGATGATTTTATTCCGCGATAAAAACCGGAGGCTTGCCTATCTGACTTCTTTAGATATTGCCGCTGATTTAGGTGTTAAATCTCTGAATGTCAAATATTTTATTGATACCATCAGCCATGTGGCAGAAACACGTATTGATAAAAAAGGAGTGATTCCTCCCGATTATTCCTATTCCAGAATGAAAGAGATAAAACCGCTTTCAGAACTTCGTAATGATTTGAATATCAAACTTAAAACTATTTCAGACCAGGACTCTTTCATTGAGTTGCAGGTACATTTACTGGATGACAACGGGGTTTATTATTTTGGTGGCGGGAGCGAGGAATGGAAAAAAATCTGGTGCAATCTGATCATCATAGGCCCGGATGGCAGACAACTTCAGGCAGATGATTTTCAAATTGTTGAATATAATAAAAATAATGAACGGGATAATGCTATTTCGATTGTGATGGATCACTCGGGCTCGATGGGTGAGTTGAGGGTTTTAGCCTTACAAAAAGGCGTCAGAGATTTTATTTTTTCCAAAGACAGGGACGATGCGCTTGCCATTATCAAGTTTGATAATTTTGTGAAAGTCGAATCAAAGCTCAGAAGAGATCCGGACGAATTGCTGAAATATTTCAAGGTAAGCGGCCTGATGGGATTCGGAGGGGGGACTGCTCTGCTGGATGCCATCAATGCAGGAATTTCGAATGTTAAAGATGCCCTGAATTACAGCGAAAAATCGGTAATGGTTTTCACGGATGGAAACGAAAACAGCTCATTGATTTCAAAGCATGAGGTGATTCTCAAGGCACTGGAAAACAAAATAAAACTCCATACCATCGGTTACGGAGACCTTGTCAGTGAAGATTATCTCAGGGCGATAGCCGATTATACCGGTGGCTCTTATTACAGCTTGTATGATGAGTTTCAGTTAAAATGGATTTTTGAAGATGTGTATAATAAAAACAAGAATTTTTATGGTATCCGTATTAAAAAAGGCCAACCGGGTGAATACAGGTTTTTTGTCAAGCTCTGCCCGCCTATCGGGGAACCTGATACATTGATGTTGAGCTATCAGTATGATCCTTTGAGAAATATAAAAATTTATCAGGACGAGAATTATGAATTTAAACCATTGATCAGGGAAATTAAAGCGAAAGATTTCGATTCCACAGGTATTAAGTTTCAGGATATTCAGGATTTCAATAAAATAACCATTGTCAGAGATATTATCCCCGATACAGTGGTATTAACCACAGACACCCTTGATATATCCATCATTGAAGACGAATTTGACCATCTCATTTTCCCTGATATCAAATTTGTTTTTGACAAAACGGATATTGTCCCCGGTACTGACAGAGAGCTCAGGAATGTCATTCTGTTTATGAAGAAATATCCCTCAGTAAAACTGGAAATTTCAGGCCATACGGACGAAATGGGAAGTTTTGCTTACAATCAGGAGCTTTCGGAAAGGCGCGCGGAGAAAGTCAGGCAGTTGATGATTACAGCAGGAATTGAACCTGAACGTATAATAGTGGTCGGATATGGGAAAACCCATCCTGTGGCAAGCAATAAGACAGAATCGGGTCGTCAGGCAAACAGAAGGGTAGAATTCAGAATTATTGAGCTGTAAGCGGGCAATTTTAACACAGGAATTACAGCTAATAGCTAATTTTAATTGCTGTCATATCTGAAATCATGCTGTTAAATAACCAATTAAATCCTGTAGCTTGAGCTTTTTACCATATCAAATTTGGATTAACCCGATACCAGAAGCTTTGTTCTGACAGAAGTCATGTGCGAAAATGCTGATTCATTGGCTTAACTTATCTAATTTTGTCAAAAAAAGAATATGAGGAATTTTTTGAAATACTTAGTCATTATTGTCTTAACCTGCCTGATTGGTTCACGTGCTTTTGCTCAGACAGGCAACTGGAAAGCAAGTCTGGAGAAGGAAAAAATTTACAAAAGCCTCGATGCTGCTTTGAAAAATCCGCTTGCCGTAAAACGGCTTTATCTCAATGATGTTGATTTTGAAATTTTACCTCAGAAGATTTTCAATCTGACCAATCTTGAAGAGCTTCAGATAAATTCAGGTTCATTGAAGTTCCTCTCAAAAGAATGGGGAAAACTGAAGAATCTGAAAATCTTAACCATCATGTACACTGGTGTGGACATGATCCCGGAAGAAATCAGCCAATGTGCCAACCTGAGGATAATCAACCTGATGGGCAATAAAATTGAAAGCTTACCTAATAGTTTAGGTTCGCTGAAATTTCTGGAAGAGCTGGTGTTGTATGATAATCAAATTACCAACGTCCCTGAATCTTTTTCTTCATTTGAAAATCTCAGGTTATTAAACATGGGTGCCAATTATCATCTGAATGTTGACCAGTTACTCATATTACTGAGCAATAATAAAAGTCTGACCGTCCTTCATCTTGATGGAACAGAAATGAGCAACCTGCCACCACAGATTGGTCAGCTGGAAAGCCTGAAAGAGCTATATCTATTTAATAATCAATTGCATGAAATTCCTCCTGAGATAGGACAACTGACAAATCTGGAAAAACTGGTGCTGGGAGAATTCAGGGGATCTGTAAATAAAATTTCTGACTTGCCTGAAAGCCTTTCAAATCTGGTTAATCTGAAGGAATTATATGTCGCAAACAATGAACTGGGTTTTATCCCTGAATGTATTTATCATCTGACAAATCTTGAGGTACTTGACCTGAGCCACAACCACATATCTGAAGTGTTGCCCGGAATCGGGAATCTGGTAAACCTGAAAAGACTGGATTTATCCTACAATCAGATCAGTTCACTGCCTGAAGAAATCAGCCTGTTAAAAAAACTGGAGGAACTCAGCAGGTATGAAAACCAGATAGATGAGATTGAAGAACAGAAGATTATCAGATATCTTTCAAAAAAGGCCTTTACTGCTCAGGATAGTTTGGAGGTGGAACAAAATTACCAGCGCATCACTTTCATTTCCTATGAATTTCATGAAGGAGCCATACCCGAAGCAGAACACTACCAAATCAGCATTCAGAACGGGGTTTTAACCTTTCAGGACTTTAAAAACAACAGGAAAACGGAGAAAACTCTTGATAACAACCAAATGAAAGATTTGTTGAAAACAGCATATTGGGTAGCTTATAAATACTATGAAGGGAAGGGCGATCTAAGAGAAGAAAACTGTGAAGGAGGGGGAACCTCAAAATTAACCATCAATAATCTGCTATATGAATCGGACGGATGCAGCCAACCCAGATATTACAATGAACTGAATCTCATATTAATGGAGATTGAAAAACTGAAATAATCAGCAGGCATGAGGCCTTGCTGTTACCCTTTTAAATCGGTCAGACTTTGATAATTAATTAGCTGTTTTTCAGCTTTTTAACTTCATTTATCAGTTCCGGAAGAATTTTAAGGGCATCACCGACAATACCATAATCAGCGACCTCAAAAATAGGTGCTTCGGGGTCTTTGTTGACGGCAGCAATGACTTTCGAAGAACTTACACCCGCTACATGCTGAATGGCTCCTGAAATTCCAAATGCCAGATAGAGATTGGGTGCAATGATTTTACCGGTTTGACCGGTATGTTCACTATGCGGACGCCAGCCTTCATCTGATACCGGACGTGAACAGGCAGTGGCTCCTCCCAGCAATTCTGCCAGCTCTTCAATCGGCCCCCAGTTTTCAGGTCCTTTCATGCCACGTCCACCGGATACAACTATCTCAGCATCAGTCAGTAATACTTTCCCGGTCTGTTTACTGACATTGATGACCTCAATGCCTGAACCTTCCGATGAAGAAGCGGTGATATATTCAATCGTGCATTGAACGGCATTTTCGACAACCCCAAAGGAATTCTGCGAAAGGGTGATAATTCGAGTCGGGGTGGTAATTTCTATATTTGCAAATGCTTTTCCGCTAAACAGCTTTTTCTTGACCACAAAAGGAGACAAAGCGGAAGGCAAGGCTGTGGCTGCGGTTACCAATCCTGCTTTCAACCGTGCCGAAAGTCTTGGCGCAATGGCCTTTCCCGTGTTGTTATGAGCAAAAACTATTACATTGGCATTGATTTTCTCTGCTGTTTCAGCGATCATTGTGTTAACAAGCATAGGATCAAAAGGCGTATTATCTGCCTGCTGAATGCAGATTATTTTGGATGCACCGTAAGTGCCAAGTGACAGGAGTGTCGGCTCATCAACATTTCCGGTTGTCAGCGCAACTACTTCGGTATTGATTTGAAGGGCAATGCCATAGGCATAAGAAACCAGTTCGTGGGAGAGTTTTTTTAACTTACCGTCCCAATTTTCAGTATATACTAAAACTGCCATTTTATTTCATTTTAAAAGATTCAACATTAAATAACTTTAGCTTCTTCGTGAAGTAGACGGATGAGTTCACCCGGATTTTCAGGATCAACCAGCCTGACCTTTGCCTTAACCGGAGGCAATTCGTAAGATAAATGTTTTGTAAGAGGCTGACATTCAGTAGGTTCAATTACATTCAGGGGTTTGGTGCGTGCCATCATAATACCACGCATGGCTGGAATTCTTGGCTCAATGGCAATTCCTTTTTGCACAACTGCCACAAATGGGGTTTTGACTTTTAAAGTTTCTGTTCCGCCATCAATTTCCCTGTTGACGACCACCTGTCCGTTTTCAATATCCAGTTTTGAAACAGCCGAAACGGAAGTAAATCCAAGTAATTCAGCCAGCATACTGCCGACTGCATTACCATTGTAATCACTCGATTCGATACCAGCCATGATGATGTCGAAACTTTCCTTTTTTATCACCTCAGCAAGCTGAAAAGCGACCTGAAAAGCGTCTTTTGGTTCCAGATTGATGCGGTATGCACTGTCGGCACCAATGGCAAGGGCCTTACGGATGGTCGGTTCAGCATCCTGCAAACCCACCGTAGCTACACTTATCTGCGTTATTTCAGATGGATATTTTTCCTTTAGCTCAACTGCACGTGTCAGTGCCAGCTCATCCCATGGATTGATAATCCACTGAACTCCGGCTGTATCAAATTTAGTATTGTTCTCAACAAATTTAATCTTTGTCGTGGTGTCCGGAACATTACTTAAGCATATCAGTATCTTCATTTTATTAAATTTTTTATTTGATGGCAAAAGTAAAAAATGCTTTTAAATTCATGGCAATTTTCAGGAAGAAAACAAGAAATATTCATTCAGGGTCTTATTGAAATGCAGAGCATTAAAAATCACGAAAAAATAATTTGTGAACTATAGTGCTTTAGTACTTCCGTGGTGAAAATATAAAATACTTCTTCCTTATCCTCATTAATAAAATATTAACCTCAGCAGAACGATCTTCCACCGGATTAGCTCAGAAGAGCTCTTGAGATAATAATTTGCTGGATTTCGCTTGTTCCCTCATAAATCTGAGTGAGCTTTGCTTCACGCATGAGCCTTTCGACATGATATTCACGGACATAGCCATAACCACCATGAATCTGTACAGCTTCGGTGGTTACATACATAGCTGTTTCAGCAGCATAATACTTGGCCATAGCCGAAGCATAACCATAAGGCTTCCCCTGATCTTTCAGCCAGGCAGCTTTTAACACAAGATGTCTGGCAGCTTCCACTCTGGTAGCCATGTCGGCTATTTTGAAGGCAATAGCCTGATGATTACATATTTCTGTTCCGAAAGCCTTTCTTTCCTTGCTGTATTGAATGGCTCTTTCGAGAGCTCCCGATGCGAGGCCAAGGGCTTGTGCGGCAATACCTATTCTTCCGCCTTCAAGGGTTTTCATAGCGAACTTAAACCCAAATCCATCTTCTCCGATGCGGTTTTCCTTTGGTACTTTAACATCGCTGAACATTACGGAATGAGTATCGCTGCTGTTCATTCCCATCTTTTCTTCATGTGGCCCCAGGCTGATCCCTTCACTGTTCCGGTCAACGATAAAGACATTGATACCTTTGCTTTTAAGCTCCGGATGAGTCTGGGCAATGACCAGATAGACTGAAGCTGAATTGGCATTGGTTATCCAGTTTTTGGTGCCATTGATCAGGTAATAATCACCTTTGTCTTCAGCCAGCGTCTTTTGATGCGTGGCATCTGAGCCGGCTTCAGGCTCTGAAAGCAGAAAAGCCCCGATAATTTCCCCGCGTGCAAGTGGTTTCAGATATTTCTCTTTCTGTTCATCATTCCCAAATTTCTCAATCCCATAACAAACCAGAGAGTTATTCACCGACATGATGACAGAAACCGAGGCATCCACCTTCGAAAATTCTTCCATGGCCAGAACATAGGAGATAGTGTCCATGCCCCCGCCATCATATTCGGGACTGACCATCATTCCCATAAAACCAAGCTCTGCAAGGGCTTTTATATGGTGGGCAGGAAATGCTGCCGATTTATCACGCTCAATGACATCTTTGATTAATTCACGCTGGGCATAATCACGGGCAGCCTGTTGTATCATCAATTGTTCTTCTGTGAATTCAAAATTCATAAATTTCTTTTTTGCTTTTTAATAAATGTTTTTTTGTGAGGGTAAAAATAATCCTATTCTTTATTCTGCAAAATGATTTGATAAAAATTTAACACCTGTTTTAAAACAAATTCCTTTTGCTGTAAATGAGGAATATGACCGCTTGACGGAACAATACATCGCTGGCATTCCCCCTTCACCAGTGACCCGATAATTTCGACTTGTTTCAGGCTTGCATATTCATCCCTTTCCCCCTGAATGAGCAGGAGTGGTGACTTGATATTTTTAATTTCTTCAAGGATATTCCACGACCTGAAATCTTCCGAAATCCAGGCATTTGCCCATCCGTAAAACATGCTGTCCGTATTTTGACCATGGTATTTTTCAAGTAAATATTTCAGGTCAAATTCTTCATACAGCCGGATAGCTTCCTGAACACCGCTGACCGTACAGTCTTCAACCACCACATGGGCAGCAATACTCACAATACCGGCCACTTTTTCGGGAAATTTTGATGCATACAACAAGGCGATGGTGGCTCCGTCACTATGTCCGGTAAGTAAAAGGCTTTTCTGATCAAGACCAAGTTTTTTCAAAATCTCAGGTAAATCTTCCCATGCTTCACGGTGCATGTAATCCGGTTTTCTTGACTCCTTCAGTGTGGACGATTGTCCGTGTCCATGGCGCTCATATATCAGGCCGCTTATTTGCAGAGCAGAACAGATTTCGGCAGGAAAGCTTTTCCATTGGGGAATGCTCCCTAATCCTTCATGCAGAAAAACCATCAGGTGGTTTTGATGTGACAGTTCCTCATGAATAAATTCATAATGAATCCGGTGTGAGTTGATTTCAATAAACATCTTTATCGTGAAATTGATTTAACATTTGCAGCAGTCAGCCTGAAAGTTCCCTTTTTATAAATTATCAGCCAGATTCCATCCGGTATTAATGCATGTTTTTCCAGCCACGAACGAAAGTAAAATCTGTCTGAAAATTCAAATTTATCCTGCATAAACATAAAAAATTCAAAGGCCAAATTTCCTGTTTAAAAGGGAATAATGTCAACAGGGTGGCTGAATATTTATATTGTTGTAAAAATTTCGAAAAAACATTGCTGTATTAAGAGGTTTTAATATTATTGCACCAGAATATTAAACCATGAGCGACCCCTATTGTTGTAATTTTACCACCTGCCGGTGGGTGAATGGCGGGGTGGAGAATTATTCATCAGTAGAAAGACAACAAGACATTGAAAAATACTGCCGTTCAAAAGAAGGCAACTGGAAAAACTGCAAACGATACCATGTGAAGGAAGCACTTGGGTTTTGTCCGGAAAATCTTTCACCCGATTCAGAACTGAGTCTTGAGGATATTATTAACCATTTTGAATATTGATTTATGCCACAAATTGAAATTGAAGGAAAAGTTTTTGAAGTGGATGGGGACGGATTCCTTACCACCCCAGACATCTGGAATGAAGATGTAGCCCGTTTGTTTGCCAGATATGACGGTATTGAAGAAATGAGTGAAAAACACTGGGCTATTGTGAACATCATCCGAAAGCATTATGAAGAAAAAGGAATGGCACCAATGGTCAGGCTGATTTGCCAGGAGACAGGCCTGAAACTGAGAGAGATTTATGAGTTGTTTCCTCTTGGCCCTGCACGTGGTGCCTGTCGTGTGGCCGGCTTACCCAAACCTGACGGATGTGTTTAAACGCTGAGTGATGTACTGGTACCAGATTTTATCGTTGGCATCTTTTGTCGTCTGTCTTATTATTTATTCATTTATATTATTGAAAATCATCAGATTGGGGAAACCGCGGGATTATGCCAAACCTTCGGGAGACATTCAGGCAGGAATAAAGTATTCGTTTACCGGAGCTCTTAACCCCCGTAAAAAAGAGTCTGCCTACCTGCATCTGCCAACCTATACAGCCGGACTCGTTTATCATGCCGGAACCTTTTTGTCTCTTTTGCTGTATGTTTTGTCCTTTTTTTACCTGCCTTACCCCGATTTGATGAAAATACCGATTGCTGTTTTTCTGTTGATATCTGGTTTAGCCGGACTTGGCATCCTCATTAAACGGATCTCCTTAAAAAAAATGCGTACCCTCAGCAATCCTGATGATTATTTGTCAAATGTTCTGGTTACCTCCCTGCATTTCCTGACTTCTTTTTTTCTGATGGGTTATGCCTTTGCTGTATATTACCTGCTTACGGCATTTCTTTTCCTGTATTTACCGGTAGGAAAACTCAAACATTCCGTTTATTTCTTTGCAGCGAGGTATCATTTGGGTGTTTTCTTCGGCAGCAGAAATATATGGCCTCCTAAAAATGCGTGATAATGAGTGAAATATCAAAGCAAAATCTGGACAAAGCATTAAACGTTCTCAATACGGAGGAAGACGGAAAACTGTTGACCCATCTGAATGCCTGTGTACATTGTGCTTTATGTGCTGATAGTTGTTTGTATTACAATGTTTTTCATGAAGATAAATATATTCCTGCCCATAAGGTGGAATTGGTTACTTCAGTTTACAGACGGTATAAAACGCTTTCCGGGAAATATCTGCCCGGATTAACAAAGGCAAAAGACCTTGATGACCAGACGATTACCGAAATGATAGATTTGCTTTTCGGTGCCTGTACGATGTGCGGGCGATGTGTCAGTCATTGTAGTATTGGTGTTGACATAGCCTATCTGGTCAGAAAAGGAAGAGAAATGCTCAGTGCATTGGAAAAAGTGCCTGAAACACTTCAGTCAACAGTACAGGCTGCTGTTAAAACGGGTAATAATATGGCTATTCCTGTAGAAGACCTTGTTGATACCCTGACATGGCTTGAAGAAGATCTGAAGGATGATACCGGAGATGAAACGGCCAGAATTCCCCTGAACGAGGAAGGTAAAAACGTCTTATATACTTTAAACCCCAGAGAGCCGAAGTTTTTTCCGCTCAGCATTTCTGCCATGGCAAAAATCTTTCACGCTGCGGGAGAAAGCTGGACACTTTCGACTGAAATGTATGATGTTACCAATTACGCCTATTTTTCGGGGAATGACGAAGAAGCGGCCATCATTGCCAGACGGTTGTATGAAACAGCAAAAAAGTTAGGCGTTAAAAGAATAGTGCTGGCAGAATGCGGACATGGAAGCAGGGCTTTCCGCTGGGAAGCACCTAATTATCTGAAACAGGAGTTTGATATTGAAGTCATTACATCTGTTGAACTTATAGAAGAATATATCCGGCAGGGAAGGATTAAGGTTGATAAAAGTAAAAACAGACTGAGGGTTACCCTGCATGATCCCTGTAATCTGGTCAGACTGGGAGGGATTTTTTCCCAGCAACGCTTTATCCTGCAGCATACGGTTAGCGACTTTGAAGAGATGAATCCCTATGGTTATGAAAATCTTTGCTGTGGCGGAGGAGGTGGTCAGCTATCCATGAGCGAATACAACGAAAGAAGGATGAAAATTGGTGGGTTGAAGGCCAATCAGATCAGGGAAACCGGGGCAAAGGTAGTTGTTACACCCTGTCATAATTGTGTCGATCAGTTGCTTCAGATAAATGGTTTTTATAAACTCAATGTACAAATAAAAACCATGGCGGAGATAGTCGCAGATGCATTGATCTGATTCAAAAGTGCAAAAATGCTTAAAAATTAAAATATGAGCTCTCTGATTTATCTTGACAATTCAGCAACAACATTTCCCAAACCGGATGTTGTGTATGATTTTATGGTCTCTTTTTACAGAAAACATGGGGTCAATCCAGGGCGTTCAGGCTTTGATGCTGCCCTCGAAACGGAAGAAGTGGTTTTTAATACCCGTAAAATGCTGACATCACTTTTTAATGGGACAGATCCTAACCGACTGACTTTCAGCTACAATGCCACTGATTCGCTGAATATTGTAATTCAGGGACTGGCAGAGCCGGGATGCCATGTGGTAACAACCATGCTGGAACATAATTCAGTTTTGCGTCCTTTATACCACCTTTCTCAGGACAGGCAGGTGGAAGTTACCCATGTAGCCTTCGATAATCATGGTTATGTTGATCCGGACGACATCAGAAAAGCCATTAAAAGAAATACAAAATTTGTGGTGGTAAACCACTGTTCCAATGTTATCGGCACCATACAGCCCCTGGCCGAAATTGGGAGAGTATGCAAGGAAGCAGGAGTTATTTTCGTGGTGGATGGAAGTCAGGGCGCAGGTGCAGTGCCTGTGGACATGCAGAAAATGGGGATTGATGTGTATGTGTTTACCGGCCACAAATGCCTGATGGGACCAACCGGAATAGGCGGATCGTATGTGATGGAAGGAGTTGAAATAGGGCAGACCAGATTTGGCGGAACAGGCGTCCGTTCGGCACAGAAGACCCATCTCGCTGAGTATCCTTACCGGCTCGAAGCCGGAACACTTAATTTACTGGGCGTAGCTGGTTTGAATGCAGGTGTAAAATGGATTACAGAACAGGGAATTGAAAACCTGCACAGCCATGAAATGAATCTCTGGTCAAGACTTGTCAACGGGGTCAGGGAGATAGAAAATGTAGTGGTTTATTGTGCAGATAGTCCTGAAAATCATAATCCTGTGTTAAGCTTAAATATTAAAGGATTTGATTCGGGTGATGTGGGAACCATGCTGGATGTGGATTACAATATTGCTTGTCGTACAGGATTGCAGTGTGCTCCGCTTGTACACGAAGGTATTGGAACCGACAAAATTCATGGAACTGTGAGGTTAAGCATAGGCCCTTTTAATACTGAAGAGCATATTGATGCTGCCATTGAAGCCATCAGGGATATTGCTTCCATTAAAAGGTAATATTTGCAAGCCGTTTTTGCTCTGAAAAAAACTCATTAATTATTTCATTCACAATTTCACCGGAAGGCTTAATATCATTGATAATGGCCGAGACCTGGCCGATTTCCCATTCTCCTTCATCCGGATTGCCTTCAAACATCCCCAGTTTAGCGCGCCCATGACCAAGTTTTTCTTTCAGCTCTTCCACACTGGCTCCTCTTTTCTGCATTTCTTCAATTTCAAAAAAGAATTTGTTTTTGATCAGCCTGACCGGGACTATCTGTTTGAGTGTGAGTTGGGTACTGCCGTCTGTGGTCTGAAGTACTGCATTTTTAAAAGCCTCATGAGCAGAAGACTCGACAGAAGCCACGAATCTGCTTCCTATCTGAACGCCTTCAGCCCCCAAAGCAAAAGCTGCCAGCATTTGTTTGCCGTTGGCAATACCTCCTGCTGCAATTAACGGAATATCAATAAGTTGTCTTATTTGAGGTATTAAAACAATCGTAGTGGTTTCTTCTATGCCATTATGACCACCTGCTTCAAAACCCTCGGCAACAACCGCATCTACTCCTGCTTCCTGGCATTTCAGGGCAAATTTGCTGTTGGCTACTACATGTACTACTTTTATTCCATGATCATGAAGAAAGGAAGTCCATTTTTTAGGGTTTCCTGCTGATGTAAATACGATTTTTACCCCTTCTTCAACTATGATCTGAATATGTTCATCTGTTTGCGGATACAATAGAGGAACATTAACCCCAAAAGGCTTATCTGTGGCATTTTTGCATTTTCTGATGTGTTCACGTAAAACATCAGGGTACATTGACCCGGAACCGATGAGTCCAAGTCCTCCTGCATTCGACACTGCACTTGCCAGTTCCCATCCGCTGCACCAGATCATCCCTGCCTGAATAAGCGGATATTTTATCTGAAATAATTCACACACCCGATTCATACAATTTATTTTTTTTGCAAAAATAAAGAAACATAGCGGCAGACAAGCTAATTTTGTCTTTCTTAATAAAATGGGCGTGAAGTTCGTAATTCTGATTTTTTCCATTTTTCTTTTTCACAATGCTGTTGCCCAATACTTTGTGTCACCTGCGGGAAATGATCAGGCAAAGGGAAGCATCAATCAGCCTTTTAAAACGATTCAGAGAGCTGTTAACATCATGAAACCCGGAGACACCTGTTTTATCAGGGAAGGCGTTTACAGGGAGACTATTAGAATTCAGACTTCAGGAACAGCAGCCAAACCAGTTGTAATAACAGCTTTTAAGAACGAAAAAGTGGTCATCACCGGAACAGATGTGCTTGTTAACTGGCAGGAATATGCACCAAATATTTATTATTCTGTAACAAAAATACCTATACTTCAGCTTTCTGTCAATGGGAAACATGGGAGAGAAGCCTGCTATCCCGACATTAATCCTGATAATTATTTTGATTCCTCTTCATGGCTTCAGGTAGAAACTTTTCCGGATGGAACCGCAAAATTTCTGACGAAAGAATTTCCGGAAAACTACTGGAAAGGAGCTAAAATTATTGCAGTATGTTATTTCAGGTGGGTGTCACTTTATGGGGATATTGACTATAGCAACAAAGACTCCATGCATTGTCAGATACGCTCCGATAAATGGAATCAGGGAGGTTACCGAAAGTATATCGGAGAGGGTGTAGGGTATATAACCGCTCATATTCATGCCCTCGACAGTGAAAATGAATGGCTTTGGAAAGATGATACACTCTTTGTTTTTTCATTGACAGACATACGCCAGAAAACAGTGGAAGCGCAATATCGCCCTCTGGCTGTTCAGGCACAGGGGAAATCCTTTATTGTGCTGAAAAACATTGATTTTACCTATAGCAGTATTGACTTTGGTGCTGCCGGAAACTGCCTGATTGAAAACTGCAGATTTTCGAATATCTGTCCTTTTTTTACTGATTTTGAGAGTTTCCATCGCTTCCTCAAATCAAAGGATGATACGCTGAATTATGGAATCAGTCATTGGCCGGGAAAAGGTCTGAAAATATCAGGTTCAAACAATATAATCCGGAATTGTTCTATATCAGGAAGTTGGGGGGATGGAATCAGTTTAGGGGGAAATAATAACAGGATTGAAAACTGCCTGATAGAAGACTGTTGCCGGTCAGCTACCGATGCAGCCGGCATTGCCATGATTGGCAGAAAACATACTGTCATCAGATGCACGATCAGAAATTGCGGCAGAAGTGGCATTGTACACAACGATTGCAGAGATATTAAAATTCTTTACAATGATATTTATTATTGCGGCAGGCTCACGTGCGACAATGGAATGACCTATTGCTTCAGAACCAATGGTGGAAAAACGGAAATTGCCTACAACTGGCTGCATGATAATAAAGCAGTCATGCTTGGGGAAGGTGTTTACACCGACAACCATTCATCGGGGGTTTATATCCATCACAATGTCATCTGGAATTGTGCCGCGGGGATAAGAACCAACAAACCGGCTGAAAACATCTTTATTTACCACAACACTGTTTTCGATTGTCCGCTTACACAAGCTACTACGGGTTATATTGATTTTACTTCCATTAAAAATATGCCTGTTTTCAATAACCTTTCTGATAAAATCTGGAGTGAAGGGACTGAATTAAGCCACAACTTTAACTATTACGATTTCAGAAAGAATCAGCATGCAAAATATAAGTTTTTACTTCCTGAACAGTCACCTGCCATTGATTACGGAATTGTTTGGGAAGGACTTACCTTGAGTTTTAAGGGCAAAGCTCCCGATGCAGGTGCTTACGAATTTGGTGAGGAAATCTGGATTCCGGGTTCAAACCTTGCTGACTAATTACTGATATTCAATTCCTTAAGAATATTAGCCAGTAAGAGGTATTGTTCTTCGGAATTGTAAAGCTGAGGGGAAATCCTGATAAGCCTTTTGGGATGAGCCGGCCAGTAGGTAACAAATAGTTCTATCTGATAATTTTGAAACAAATTTTCCTGTAAATCATCAAATTGATTGAATTTAACCGGAATTGGAGATGTCGTGTCTTGAATTGGAATTGATGCAAGATTGGAAAGCATATTGTCAGGGCAGGGAAGGGGAATTTCTAAGGTGTCACAAATAATTTGCCTTCCTTTAATAGCCAATTCATGATTTGATTTCATGATAGCCGGCCAGCCTCCTTCCAGTAAATTTTTCATGTAATCTATTGAATCTCCGACACATAGATATGGAGTCGGGTCTTCGGTTCCCTGCCAGTAGAATCTTTCTTCAAATCTGTTTTGCTGAATAGCAGTCAGGCTGATGGTCAATGGAAAAACGTGTTGCTGACGGTCGGGTCTGACATACAGAAATGCAGAACCTTTTGGGGTGCAAAGCCATTTGTGGCAGTTTCCGGTATAATAGCTTGCCTGAAGTTCATTGAGGTTTAAGGGTACTGTGCCGGGAGCATGTGCCCCGTCAACCAGCACGTCAATTTTTCTTCTGTTAAACTCTCTGACTATTTGATGTATGGGGAAAAGCAGCCCGGTTGCAGAGCTGATGTGATCAATTAAAAGTAGTTTTGTTTTTACACTGGTTTCACGAAGCAAAAGTTCAGTTGTAATTTCTTCATTTTCAATAGGGAAGGGGATATTTACTTCTTTAACAAGCAATTTGTGTTTGTTACGGTAATAATTTACACTGTTCTTGCAGGCAGGGTAAATATGGTTGGTGATGAGAATTTCATCTCCCGCTTGCCATGGGTATGAATTCAATATGGTGTTCACTCCGGTAGTGGCATTGTGTACAAACACAATATTTTCATTATCAGCATTTAGGAATTCAGAAAGTTTCCTTTTGGAAAAGCTGTATAATTCAGGTAAATCCCGTGTTAAAAATTTGAGAGGTTGTTGCTCAAGTTGATTTCTGAACTCATTTTGAAGGCCGAGGATTTTTCGTAAACAGGCACCAAAGGAGCCATGATTTAAAAACAAAAAACTTGTATCAATATTCCAGTGTTGTACCAATCGGCTGTATGTCCCCTGATAATTTTTTTCATTTATCTGAAAATCATTCATTAAAGTAAAAGTTATTTCCTATTAGTTATCATATTTTTTCTTTATAAGCGCGCAGTATTGATACAAGCCGATCAGCAATGCTGATTTCATTGTAATTACGGCTGATCAATTGAAAAGCATTATTCTCAATAGTTTGATAATCAATACTATTTTTCTTGACATCCAGAATTTTGGAAGCCATGTCATCTGCTTCTGCCTTGCACAGTATGATATCTTTTCTGTCGGTAAATATCTCCCGTATGGCTGGAGAGTCTTTTGTCATTATGCACTTTTTCATAGCAGCATAATGAAATATTTTATTTGGAATGACACAGTTGCTTTTGAGGGATGTGCCGAAAATGCCAAGACAAAGGTCAAAACGGCTGATTGCCTGTGGTAACTGATGATGGGGTATCCATCCGTGAAAAATAACCTGATGAAGTTTTTTCTGCTTAACCAATTTTTTGATCTTCTCAAAACCATATCCGCTCCCGATCAGGTGAAAACGTATATCATCCTGATCTTTAAGCAAATTTGCCGTTTCGATTATTTTTTCAATCCCCTGAAGCGGAATGAAACTTCCGTAAAATCCAATATCAAAAGTGTTCTTATCTTCTTCATTTTTAATAGGTTGGAAAATGTCAGTATCCACTCCGATATAAACACAGTGAATGCTGCTTTCAGGTATTTTAAACTTTCTGGCATAATAAAGCCTGTTTTCTTCTGTTTCCGCAATAAGTATCTCGCAATGCCTGAAAGAAAGTAAGTCCTGCCAGAGTTTAACCGGAGCCTTCCACCAGTGTCCGTAGTCAACCACTTTAGAAAGGTACAGCGAAACCAGGGGATCAAATACGACAGGTGCCTTGGAGTATTTATGGATAAACCTGACATCCCGGTGACGAAAAGGAGGTATGTAGACAAAATCAGCCTCACTGGAAAGTGCTGTAAAATGCTGTGTATCAAAATTTTTTCTCGATTTGATAGGAAATTCAATAATATCAATCCCGTTCAACTTTTTAAGTCCGTTCAGCAATACGGATGTCCTGTTGTATGTGAAATCAGATTTTCCTGTAAAAATTATTTTCAAAATAACTGAGCTATTAATTTTATAAGGCAAAAGTAGGTATTTCATATTCAAAAGATTGACAAAGAAAGCTTGCTTTTCTTACAAAATGACTGAAAAACGGATAAACTTGCAGCCTGATAATGACAAACTGCCATTCTTAGTACAGGCATTCTAATTGTGAAGATGATATTCAAAAAAATAGATATGAGAGCTAAAGTAATTGATTCATTTTCAGAGCTTAAGAATGTACTTTCTGTTCATGACAAGGTTTACCTGCTTCTTTACAAATCAGGTTCAGAAGCCAGTGATTGTGCAAGAAAAAATCTTGAAAATGCAGTTGATAAGCAGGATAATCAAATGGTATTGATGGCTGATGTAAAGCAGGTTCAGGATATTCACGAAAAGTACGGGATAACCTCTGTCCCTGTTTTCCTTACTTTTGAAAAACAGGAATTGAAAAATATTGCAAAAGGTTGCAATACGGAGGGCTTCTACCACAATATTTTCAATCAAAATTATTCAGGAAGGACACAGGAGAGTGGGGAAAAAGCTCATCAGGTCATTGTGTATAGCACCCCAAGCTGTAGCTGGTGCAATACATTAAAGGCATATCTGAGGCAACAAAAAATAAGTTTCAGAGACATTGACGTTTCCAGAGATGAAAATGCAGCAAGAGAAATGGTCAGAAGAAGCGGACAGCAGGGAGTTCCGCAAACCTTGATTGACGGACAACTGGTCGTTGGATTCGACAAAAGTAAAATTAACAGATTATTAGGAATTAATGTTGAATAATTTTAAATAATAGATTATGAAAGAGTTACAGCCATTAGGACAGAATGTTTTACTGGATTTATCTGAAAATCTGGTGCCTGAAAAAACAGCCGGAGGAATCATTATTCCCGACACGGCAAAAGAAAAGCCGCTGTTTTCGAGAGTTGTCGCTATCGGAAATGTGGAAGATTGTGAAGTGAATACGGGCGATCTGGTCTTTTACAAACGTTTTTCAGGAACTGAAATAGAGTTTGAAGGGAAAAAATATTTGTCAGTTCCGTATTCAGAGTTACTGGCAAAAATCGTTGAAACTGAAGCAATTTAATTTCCTGATAGTTCTAAACTTCAAAGCCCTTTTAATTTAAAGGGCTTTTTTATTTTTGTGCAAAAAATAGCCGATGAAAAGCTTTAAATTTATCATGTTTTTGATTCTTAGTGCCACATTGACCCATGCTCAGGTATATTACGGACTTGATCTGAAAAAATTAAATAACTATTTGAAAAACATTGAGATAGATGAAGGATATACTTTTGATACCCTGACTTATTACAATGGCTTTTTGGGGACATTCAAAATGGATTACAACGAGATTATTCTTTCGATAAATTCCCTTGAAGAAGCCCTTCAGGTAAGGGGCAAAGACAAATTATCCGAAATAAAGGGTAAAAACAGGAATTACCTGTATTTCGAAAATGAGGTTATTAGTGTGATCTATTATGATGATGTTAAAAAAGGAGTTACGGCCTTTCTGACCTGTTATCTGAGCAGCAAGGAAAAGATGCTTCAAATGATGGAAAAATTAAACCCTGAAAAAATGTTGAATGAGGCCTGGCAAAAATGAAATTTTAAAAATCTGATTGTCAATTCTTAACAAAAGTAAGAATCTGGTTTTAAAAACCAGGAATTTTAAGTTTACCTAATAAAAATCCGAAGTGAATACATGCGTAAACACCATAAAAATCAAAGTCTCTTAGAAGATCATACCCCAGACCTAATTCCACAGAAGCTTCAAACCGGTGAAAATAATAACCACTTTCTAAACTGACGAGGTAGATATAACTATGATGATAACCTCTTTTATTTTCAAGATCAAAGTATTTTTTGATACTATTTGTCAAACGGGAAGTTACAAAAGCATAATGAAAAGCAAAAGAAACACCTGGTTCTGCAAAAACGCCACTACTATAAACATAGTCTTCAGGAAGTTCTGAATAAACATTATCGAAAAACCAGCCAAGGTTAAAACAAGGATGAATACCGAACATTTTTGTGTTTTTCCTGTACCAGCCTATTTTGAATTCATTCCATCCGTTAGCAGTCAGATCATCAGCAATTGTTAAACTAAATCTGATCCCGTTAAAACTTTTATGAGGTGATTGGGTATTTTTATAAGGATTTGTAAAGTAATATTTGTTGGTTATTTGGCTGCAGGCACCCGATGTAATCAAAGCAAGAATAAGAAAAATCAGGGTTATTTTTGTCATTATTAAATAAGTATGCTGATATTGTTCAGTAACAAAGTTAAGAAAATTAAGCCATTAACGTTTATTTTTATATGCCTGATTTCACTTTCAGAGGACTCAGAATAAATGAACTAATTTAATTAAATTCGATATTCATTATAAGATAATGAAGTTACCAATGAGAAAATTTAATTTAATTTTGCGGTTAAATGGTTTTTATGATACATCATCCTGTTGAGGTAAAAGCACTTGAAAATTATAAAATATGGCTAAAATATCCTGATAATAAAGAAGGAGTAATTGACCTTTCACATCTGATAGGTTCAGGAGTTTTTAAAGCCTGGGAAGATGAACTTTTCTTCAAAAAAGTATATATTGACCCTGAAACAGGGGCAGTTGCATGGAATGAAACAATTGAATTATGTCCGGAAACGCTTTATGAAAAGTTAATAAAACTTATGGATTCTTCTTTAAATGAACCAGATTCAGAGTATGCCTCAAATTAGCAGATTTTTCGGAATTATCATCTGTATGTATTTTGATAATCACTATCCTCCTCATTTTCATGCTATTTACAATGAATATGAAGCAGAAATTTCAATAACCAGCCTTGCAATTATCAAAGGTAACCTGCCAGCCCGTGTTCTCGGTCTGGTGATTGAATGGGCAACAAATAACAAAGATGAGCTTCTTTTAAACTGGCATCGTATTGAAAATAATATACCACCGGAAAAGATTAAACCTTTGGAATAGTTGTCATACAATTAAACTTGAAA
>JAAYUY010000245.1 GCA_012517435.1 Sphingobacteriales bacterium
AATCAAATATACATAGCAATTTAAATTTACAACCGCATTTTTTTTCAGAAATTTGCAGGCAAAATAATGACAAAATATTGGCTGACAAGGAAGAAATAAAACGTCCGTTTGATGCGCTGGCTGCTTACGAAAAGGAGTTTGAAAAGGAGTTACGTCCTAAGATTTTCAATGATTTTGTTGGTCAGCAGCAATTGTTGAGTAATCTGATAGTGTTTGTCAAGGCAGCACGTCAGCGTGGCGATTCGCTCGACCATGTCCTGCTTCATGGACCTCCCGGACTGGGTAAAACCACCCTTGCCTATATTTTGTCGAACGAAATGGATGTGGGCATCAAAACCACTTCGGGGCCTGTGCTCGATAAACCTGCTAATCTGGCCGGACTGCTGACCAACCTCGAAAGCGGTGATATCTTGTTTATTGATGAAATTCACCGCCTGAACCCCCTTGTGGAGGAATATCTGTATTCGGCCATGGAAGATTTTAAGATTGATATTCTGATTGATCAGGGGCCTAATGCACGTTCGATTGAACTGAAGCTCAATCCTTTTACCCTTGTCGGTGCTACCACCCGGAGTGGATTGCTGACCTCACCTTTGCGGGCGAGGTTTGGCATTAATGCCCGTCTGGAATATTATACTGCCGAGGAGCTGACCATGATTGTCAGGCGGAGTGCCCAGATTCTGAAGGTGGAAATCGAAGATGATGCGGCATTTGAAATAGCCCGCAGGAGCCGTGGAACTCCACGTATAGCCAACGCTTTGCTCAGGCGTGTCCGTGATTTTGCCCAGATTAAGGCCGATGGAAAAGTAGGCATCGACATCACCCGCTATGGCCTGAATGCGCTGAATGTTGATGAAAACGGACTGGATGAGATGGATAATAAAATATTGCATGCCATCATTGAAAAGTTCAATGGAGGACCGGTTGGCCTCAACACCATTGCCACGGCAGTGAGTGAGGAGCCCGATACCATCGAAGAGGTTTATGAGCCTTACCTGATCAAGGAAGGATACCTTAAACGCACACCTCGCGGACGCGAAGCTACGATAAAATGTTATAAACACCTTGGTATTAAACCAGGTGGCTTTTCTCCTTCTCTCTTTGATTTCTGAAGTTAAGATGGAAATCAGTTTCAGGGAAGAAATAGAAGAAAAAGCCAGAGAACTTGGGTTTAATGCTGTCGGTTTTGCCCGTGCCGGAAAACTGGAGGATGAAGCGGTTCATTTGCAGAAATACCTTTCAGAAGGTAGGCAGGCAGGGATGGATTATCTGCTGAGAAACAGGGAAAAACTACCTGACCCTGCCGTTGATTTTCCTGAGGTACAAAGCATCATCGTATGCCTGCTAAGCTATCAGCCGGCTGAAAGACAAAATCCTGAATGCAGCCTGAAAATATCGGCTTATGCTTATGGAAATGATTATCATATAGTTATTAAAGAAAAACTGAATCAGCTCAGTGATTTTATCAGGGAAAAAAACAAGGGAGCCGTTACAAAAGTATTTTGCGATTCCGGTACTGTACTTGAAAAAGCATGGGCTATCAGGGCAGGACTGGGATGGAGGGGAAAAAATTCACTGGTATTACATCCCCGTCTCGGCTCTTTCTTTTTCATTGGTTTGCTGATGACAAATCTGGATTTACCGGTTGTTCCTGAGATCATGACAGATAAATGTGGCAAGTGTACCCTTTGTCTCGAATCCTGTCCCACGCGGGCACTTGACCCTTATATGATTGACCCCCGTAAGTGTATTTCATACCATACTATTGAAAACAAAGGAGATTGGCCGGAAGGTTTTACTACCTGCGGCTGGATTTACGGTTGCGACATTTGTCAGGAGGTTTGCCCATGGAACAAAGACGTTTTGCCTGCTACTGAAAAAAACTTCCGCATCCTTCCTTTTATACATCAGGCAAATGATCAGGACTGGCTTTCGCTGGATGAAAAAAGCTTCAACGAAATATTCAGCCATTCAGCCATCAGGCGGATGAAATTTTCCGGGCTGAAAAATAATATTACAAGGGTAGTAAAAAAATGAAATTCAGATAGATATGACTTTCAATTCCGTTCGTCTGTTTTTTGCCCTGCCTTCTTCGGTGTCATTGGGTCCTATGGGTTTTGTTTCCCCGTATCCTTTATAGGAAAGACGTGAAGGGTTGATTTTTCCGGTATTCACCAGATAATCATATACCGCTTTTGCCCTGTTTTCAGACAATTTCTGGTTGTAAGCATCATCTCCGTAATTGTCGGTGTGTCCGCTGATTTCGACTTTGGCTGTAGTGTGAAAGTTGAGAAAATCAATGACTTTATTTAATTCAACGTAAGATTCAGGTTTTAAAGTGGCTTTGTCGAAATCGAAGAAAATGTTGTTCAGAACGACCGATTCTCCTGCCTTGAGCGGAGTCATGGGAATACGTTTTTCAAAGGCAGATGATTGTAGCCCTTTTGAGGAAAGATTATCTGAATAAAAGAGATAGCCTTGCCGGGAAGCATTGATCAGGTAGTTTTTTCCGGCAGGTATGGCAATGAGAAATTTTCCTGTTTTTCCGTCAGATGTTGATTTGATAATAGTTTTTCCCGTCTCAAGGTCAATCAGCTCGAAGGCAGCGCCCAGTGGGTTCCGGGTTTCTTTATCATAAACAATGCCTTTGAGATAACACACGGGTTTTGGCCTGAGGTGGGCAGGTATGGAGAAGGAATAAATATCAAGGCCGCCATTTCCGCCTTCTCTGCGGGAGGCAAAGAGGGCTTTGTCGCCCATGGCACTGACAAACAGGCTTATTTCATCTTTTTCGCTGTTGATGGGATAACCCAGGTTTCTGACATTACCAAACTTCCCGTCATTTTTCAGTGTGGCCACATACAAATCGGAAGCACCCATTCCGAGCCTCGATTCTGATGAAAAATAAAGCGTTTGATTGTCGGGGTGAATAAAGGGAGATTGTTCATTTTCAGGGCCGTTCACCTCAGGACCGAGGTTTTCAGGGACACTCCATGAACCGTCTTCATTCCGGGTGCTTTTCCATAAATCAAGTTTTCCGAGCGTTCCGCCCCTGTTGCTGGAGAAATAAATCGTTTTACCGTCAAAAGATATGGAAGGCTGGGTTTCTTTGGCAGAGGTGTTGATCGGGGGCCCCAGGTTTTTTGCCGGTTGCCATTCATTATTAATAAATTCTGAGATGTAAATGTCGCATATCCCATAGCCAAAATCTTTTTCATCGCTGCAAATCGTAAATAACAAATATTTTCCGTCAGGGGAAATGGTAATAGCGCCTTCATTTTTATCCACTTCATTCAGCCAGGGCGGGAGTTTGATGGCGGGTTGCCATACATTATTAATATTTGTGCTGTAAAAAATGTCCTCATTGTAGCGGTAATAATCCAGTTTTGCTTCCGGATATTGATCGAGCTTGCGTGTAAAAAACAAATACTGTTCATCAGCTGTCATGGCAGGCCAGTATTCATCGAGTTCGCTGTTAATCCCACTGCCAAGGTTGACAGGATTGAAAGGAACGGGGTGTTTGATCATAGAGTCGCGATACTCGCAGATTCTGATATTCTGAAGGGCTTTTTTATAAAAATTGTCGCTGATGTTTTCAAACTGAAGAAAACGCTTGAAATACTCAATGGATTTCTGATATTCCTTTACCCGCATCAGCAGGTGGGCATAGTTGAAATAAACCCCATCAAGTTTGGGTTGAATCTGCAACACTTTTTCGTATTGCTTGCGTTCGAGGTCGGTATTACCCTGCTTGTAGTAAATACTGGATAAACGAAGGTAGGCGTCCACATAGTTTGAATCCTCTTTAATGGCTTTGATGAGCAATTGTTCGGCTTCGGCATTTCTACCTTCCATCATCAGCACTGCCGATTGGTTGTACAGGTCGGAGGCTCTTTTATTTTTTGTTCCTGTAAATACTTTTTCAGGCTGCGACATAAGTCTGCAGCCGTTCAGCATGAATACCGAAATGAAAATGAGCAGGATATAGTTTCTGATTATCATAACCTAATTTATTCCTTAACAATTTTCAGGCTCAGGTCGAGAGGTCTGACGGTATGGGTCAGCGATCCGGAGGAAATGTAATCCACTCCTGTTTTTGCATATTCCACAATGTTGGTCTCATTAATACTTCCGGAAGCTTCGGTTTCCAGACGGTGGTCAATCAGACTGACAGCCCTTGCCAGTGTTTCTGTGTCAAAATTATCGAGTAAAACCCGTCTAATGCCTTGTAAACCAAGTATTTCCCTGACATCATCCAGGGTACGGGCTTCCACTTCAATCTCCAGGTCCAAAGCTTTCTTTTTCAGGTATTCCTGTGTTTTCACAACAGCATTTGTGATGCTTCCAGCCGCATCAATATGGTTGTCTTTGATAAGAATCATGTCGTACAGGCCAATCCGGTGATTGACGCCTCCTCCGGTAAAAACTGCCCATTTTTCGAGCAATCTCATTCCGGGTGTGGTCTTTCGCGTGTCAAGGAGTCGGGTTCCGAAAGGTTCAATCATGCGGGTAAGCATTCTTGTTTTGGTGGTGATACCGCTCAGCCTTTGCATGATGTTCAGCACAAGACGCTCGGTGGTCAGGATGGAGGCTACATGCCCGCTGACGCTGAAAGCAAATTCTCCATGCACGACTTCTTCTCCGTCTTGCTTAAAGGGAGTAAAAATCAGGCTTTTGTCATAGAAATGAAAAACCTGTTCAGCTATTGCAATTCCGCATATCCAGCCATGGTCTTTTACCATCAGCCTCGCTGTTCCGCATTGGTCTTTATGGATGGTGGAGAGGGTCGTATGATCTCCGTCACCAATATCTTCATTTAAAGACAATTGAATAAACTGATGGAGATAATGCTGAAATTTTTCAGGAGAAATAAACGGAGGATTCAATTTTATCAGTTTTCTTTTTCAAATTGAAGTTCCTGAATATAGGTTACGTTGTCAATATCCTTGCAAAGGATATAGGTTCTGAATTTTCCGGTAGTAGCCTGCAGATA
>JAAYUY010000246.1 GCA_012517435.1 Sphingobacteriales bacterium
AATGAGGGAGAGGTGGCCGAGCGGTCGAAGGCGCACGCCTGGAAAGTGTGTAATCGTCAAAAGCGGTTCGCGGGTTCGAATCCCGCCCTCTCCGCTAAGCGACTTTGACGTAGCGGCTTATTAAATTAAACGGTAATGAAATAAATTGAATAACAATAAATTGTAAAAATGAGAAAAATGAAAAAGGTATTATTATCACTTACCCTGTTAGGAATGGTTTTCTATTTTGGAGCAAGCTATGCACAGGATGCCAAAAAAGAAACTGATAAAAAAGAGGCTGCCAAGAAAGAAGCAGTTCAGGAAAATGATGCACAGACTCCTGCTGATACTCAGGTGGCTGCACAAACACCGGCAGAACCTGCAAATATGGGAGGTGGCGAAGAACCTGTGGTAAAAAGAAGCGGGAAACAGATGATTAAGAAATTCTTTATCGATGGTGGACAATGGATGTTCCCGATTCTGCTGTGTTTTATCATTGGTCTTGCCGTTGTGATTGAGAAAATTATTTCTTTGAATCTGAAGTCTGTTAACACCAAAAAACTCCTTGGAAAAATTGAAGATTATTTCAAGAAAAACGATATTCAGGGAGCAGAAGAACTATGCAGGAATACACGCGGAAGTGTGGCTTCAATATTCTATCAGGCTATTTCACGCAGAAAAGAAGGAGTTGATGGGGTTGAAAAATCAATTGTTTCTTACGGAAGTGTACAAATGGCTATGCTGGAAAAAGGGCTGATCTGGATTTCACTCTTTATTGCCATAGCACCTATGCTCGGGTTCCTTGGTACGGTCGTTGGGATGGTTGGCGCTTTTGATGCCATCGAACAGGCAGGTACCATTTCTCCTTCCCTTGTTGCAGGTGGGATAAAGGTAGCTCTTATTACTACGGTTGGCGGTTTGATCGTTGCCATTATTCTTCAGCTTTTCTATAATTACCTCGTTTCAAAAATTGACGGTATTGTCAGCGATATGGAAGACTCATCCATTTCTCTGGTCGATATGATGATTGAATACGGTGTAACTGAAAAAAAATAACATTCTAAAAGTAATAAGATGAACGAAAAAAATAAAAGGATTTCACTGATTGTATCAATCATTTTCTATGGATTGATAGCTATTTTCAGTGCTGTCTTTGTTTATCAGTTTATTGTGAAGCCTCTACCTGAAAATTATCTGGGTGTACCTAATTATGAAGCATTTTCCGTCACACCTAAGGTGGGCTCACCCACTGCCGGTTTAACCCTTGCTCTCGTATTGGCCATTATTGCCATTATCACTATAGTAGTGGTTAGCATTGCCGGAATATTTTCAGGGGGGAGGAAAAACATAAAAACTTTGATCAGCTTTGCATTAATTGTGGTTATTTTTATTATTGCTTATGTAACTGCAGACGGAAGCATGACGCTTAATAAGGTTTCCGAAACAACCAGTAAACTGATAAGTGCAGGACTTGGACTGATGACCATTACTTTTGCCGTGGCTATTCTGGCTATTGTATTTTCAGAAATATGGGCATTTTTTAAATAATAGATTATGGCAGGAAATAGAGAAATACCGGAAATCAATGCAGCCTCCATGGCCGACATTGCTTTTCTTCTGCTCATTTTCTTCATTCTGATAACAACCATTGAAACCAATGAAGGGCTCGCAAGGGTTTTACCACCTATGCCCGTTAATGATCAACCCATTGTCGAAATCAATAAAAGAAATGTATTTGAGGTTAGGGTTAACTCCAATGACCAGCTTCTTGTGGAAGGCGAATACATGACCATTGGTCAATTAAAGGAAGCCACAAAAAGGTTTATTTTAAACTATGGAGCCGATCCCAATCTCTCTGTTTCACCTCAGGAGGCAGTAGTTTCCCTGAAAAACGACAGGGGTACAAGTTATAATATGTATATTCAGGTTCAGAATGAATTGACTGCAGCATATAATGAAATCCGTGATGCCGAAGCCCGGAAAAAATTCGGAAAATCTTACGATGAACTGGATGAGGATTCCCAAAAGATAATAAAAGAATTGTTCCCGATGAAAGTTTCTGAAGCTGAACCGGTTAATATCGGAGGTGCAAAATGAAAGGAAAATTTGATAAAAAAGGAGGGAAAAAGCTTCCGACAGTTAGCACTGCCTCCCTTCCCGACATTGTGTTTATGCTTCTGTTCTTTTTCATGGTGGCTACAAAAATCAGAGATTCCGATGCGATGGTGCAAACCAACATCCCGTCTGCTTCAGAAGTTACCAAACTGGAGAAAAAGGAATGGATTGTCAATATCAGCATAGGACCTCC
>JAAYUY010000247.1 GCA_012517435.1 Sphingobacteriales bacterium
CGGTTGCATCCTGACCTTATGTCCCAAAAGGGAAGTAATTTCACAGAAATCACAGTTAAACGGACATCCCCTCGAAACCTGTATGCTCATAAAAGCATAGTCTTTCACTGACAATAAGTGATAGTCAGGAACAGGAGTATGTGATAAATCAGCATATTCGTTGGTTTGATAAATCCTTTCAGGAGTTTTTCCTGTTTGAATGGCATTCAGAAATGGGGGGAGTGTGATTTCTGCTTCGTTGAGAATGAAATGATTGATTTGCGGATAATTAACATATTCCTGCGTAAACAGAGGCCCTCCGGCAACAATGGCAGTTTTGTTTTTCAGACATAATGCAATGACTTCATCTACCGACTTTTTCTGAATATACATGGCGCTGATAAACACGTAGTCGGCCCAAGCAATATCTTTTTCCTGCAGTTTATATATATTCATGTCAATCAGTTTTTTATGCCACTCCTTTGGCAACATGGCTGAAACAGTAATCAGTCCGAGGGGAGGAACTGCTGCCTTTTTGGATACAAATCGCAGGGCATGTTTGAAACTCCAGAACGAATCAGGATATTCGGGAGAGATGAGTAATATATTCATGATGAAAAATTTCAGGCAAAAATATACTTCAGAAATGAGGAACCGAAAAAACAGGGACAAATGAAGGTAAAATGGGATAAATGCCGGTGTTTAGGGATAAATGGTAATTGTTAATCCCTTTGATCTTTAGGTGAGGATGTTACAAACTCTTTAATTTTCAATAGATATACCCTTGAAACAGGGATTTTTTCCTCAAAGCCCTTGATCAGCAGAAAATGATTGCCAAAGCTTTTTTCCATTCTTTCGACATAAATGCTGTTGACGATAAATGCCCGGTGGCAACGGACAAAATTGGGGAAGACTGACAATTGATTTTCAATGTTTTTCAGGGTGTTTCTGAGAAGCGCTCTTTTGATTTGTCCTTCTTCCAGAAAAAAAATCTCGGCATAGTTGTCGGCTGAACGGATTAAAACTAAATCTTTTGCCGGAAGACTAATGTTTTCTGATTTGTTTTCGGAATTGATGACGATGGTCTTCTGTAGTACATCCATACCAAATTGCTCCACCTTTTTTTGAAGACCTTTCTTTTCAAGGATTAATTCTTCCTGACGGTTTTTTAATTCATTCATAATGTCGTAGTAACGCAAAAGGACAGGCGGAGCCAGGCAAATCAACAGAACCTTAAACATGATGAAAAAGGTAATCTCGATACCTGCCACATAACGAAGATAGAAAGCAAAAGCTGTTGTACTTAAGACAAGCATCAGCAAACTGCCGGCATATTGAGGAAAAACCATTTCATTTTCAGTATTTTCCTGCTTTTCAAACACAACGGGGATTATATCCCTGGAGAGCATAATGAAGAAAAAAACAATAGCAGCCAGTCCAGCCACAAGTACCAGATTATCATTAAGTTCGGGATTTTTAAACGGAAAAGGCTGAAAGAAGAGAATAAAAAGGTAAATGCCCAGACTGATGCCAACAGATAAGCCTGCCTCTGCCTTTACCTGTGCAATAATCCGGTTGATTTTGTCATTCATCAAAAAAATCTGTTAAAATTATACGTTCAAAGATAATCAAACCTGAATAATTTTACGGAAGGAATTAAAGACCCGGTGACTGAAAGCAAATGAATAAAATCGGGAACATACCGGGCGACCTTGTTATGATTTCCCCATAAAAGCAAATTGTTATGTTTGGAAAAAATGCATTTATGCAAAAGTGAGGCAATGAAAGGAGCGAAAAATTATAAGGCCGTCCCTACGGGACTTGGCTCTTTTTTTTTGTTGATGTTACCAAAAGATCGTCCCTACGGGACTTAAACGGATATTGATTTTTTGTTTTATGAGACAATTTTAAAATCAGGAAACGGTATAAGCTCCCCTCTCTTTTCGAAAGAGAGGGGCCGGGGGTGAGTTAGATACTGTTTCCAAAAAATCCTCTCTACGGGACTTGAGTGGGTATTGATTTTTGTTTTATGAGACAATTTTAAAATCAGGAAACGGTATAAGCACCCCTCTCTTTTTGAAAGAGAGGGGCTGGGGGTGAGTTAGATACTGTTTCCCAAAAATCCTCTCTACGGGACTTGAGTGGGTGTAGATTTTTGTTTTATGAAACAATCATAAAATCCGGAAACGTTATAAGCTCCCCTCTCTTTTCGAAAGAGAGGGGCCGGGGGTGAGTTAGATACTGTTTCCCCAAAATCCTCCCTACGGGACTCGAGTGGGTATTGATTTTTTGTTTTATGAAACAATCTTAAAATCAGGAAACGGTATAAACTCCCCTCTCTTTTTGAAAGAGAGGGGCCGGGGGTGAGTTGATACACAAACAATGTCGTCCCTACGGGACTTGAACGGATATTGATTTTTTGTTTTATGAGACAATCTTAAAATCAGGAAACGGTAGAAGCTCCCCTCTCTTTTCGAAAGAGAGGGGCCGGGGGTGAGTTTATCATACCATAACCTTTGCAAGGCAATAAGACTTGTAAAAAATTGAATATTAATGACTTAATGGATTTCACAACTGTCTAATAAGTGATTGTTATCTCCTGTCCTTCATAAGCGTCAAAAACCAAAAACCAGGATTTTTCATTTTGCATGAGTTTTTTACTTCCGTATTTCACTTTGACCTGCTTTGGTTCCTGGTGGAGAACAAGAGTAAATCCTTCTATTTTTCTGATTTGATTTTGTTTAAACGTTACTGAGCAGCCTTTCTGATTCCCTTTAACAAAAACCTGAATGTTTTCAATGGCATTCCGGTATTCTGTCATTTTTGAAGGGCTTGTTGCCCAGCCTTTTTCATCAGATACCTTTTTAAAAAGGGTTTCAGGAACCGACAAAAGAGTGTCATTGTAAGCTGTGTAGGCAGGATGTCCGATCCAGGTCATTTGTCCCTTGTATTTTTTAACATAAATGCTTAGATAATCAAG
>JAAYUY010000248.1 GCA_012517435.1 Sphingobacteriales bacterium
CAAGTATTATCAGGAGGGCGACAATGTGTTTGTGGACGATGTGGAAATCAATGAAATACCCCGCTACGATGCCTGTATCACAAAGATTATCAGTCCTTTCAATCCGGTGTGTGCCGATAGTTTCGTTCCGGCAGTGGTTAAAGTCAGAAACCTCGGATCTGACACACTGCGAATGACTCCGGTCAGCTTAAGAATAAAAAGTTTTTCATCGCAACAGATTGTCTCTGATACTGTTAAAACTCCCATACCACCCGGAGCCAGTATAAATGTTGCCATCGGAAAAGTTAATCTTTCATCTCCCGGGAAATATGAAATGACAGCCATTGTCAGGCATCAGGCCGATACCAGCCTGGGCAATGATTCCTTAGTGGATTATCTTACTGTAAATCAACCCATTAGTTTGCCGGTTACTGAAAATTTTGAAGGCCCTGATTCCCTGAAAAACTGGAAAATATCGAATATGTGGGTATCTTATCCCGGCCATCACGATGTCGTTTCATATAGCCTGAGCAACAGCATCTGGACACAGGATTCCGTGGCTACAGCCATATTTGCTTCCCTGATCGGCCCGCTGACTTCAAAAACCTACCTGAGTTTTGATTACCGCATTGTGAGCAATCCTTATCCTTTTTCCGCCAGGGTACTGACCGCAAAGGACAGCCTGAAAGTGTTGATTACCGATGACTGTAACAGGGAACTTCAATCTTTTTTCGTGATTGACAGCACCAACCATCAGGCTTCATCTGTCATGCGAAGGGTAGTATTGCCCTTGAAAAAATTTGATGGCAAACGTATTTCGTTCGCTTTCCGTCTTGCCTCCGATAGCCTGAATATGAATTATATTGATATTGATTCTGTCGTCATTGCTGAACTTCCTGATATTGATGCCGGAAAGGATACTACGGTTTGTCCGGGAACACCGGTGTGGCTGACTGCCAGGCCCTGCACCGCTTGCAGCTACCGATGGGTAAGGCTTGAAGACGGAAAAACTGTTTCCGATTCGATTCGGGCGCTTGCTTTGACTGATGGGAATTATGTATTGAAGGTAACCGATTCAGCGGGTTGGAGTAACCTTGATACGGTGAGAGTCAGCTATTTTCAGTTGCCAGAAGTAAATGCAGGAAAAGACAAGTACGTATGTACAGGCGACACGGCTATACTGATGGCGAGCGGAGCTGAGGAATATGTTTGGGACGGCTGGTTTGCTTCGAACCCATTGAAAATCAAGGTTTTTGCTAATGATTTTCATTTTGTAAAAGGAACCAGCAGGGAAGACTGCGTAGCTTATGATACCGTGTTTGTCTATGCGTTGAAAAGGCCACAGGTAGAGATTACCGGCCCCGATAGTGTTTGCTACGCTGAAGAAAATACCTTTTATGCTTCAGGTGCTGATACATATTACTGGAATTCAATATTTTCAGCAGAAACTTACACGACAGGATTCAAAAATGACACCGTCATCCGCCTGTTGGGATTTAATCAGTTCGGATGCAGTGATTCAACCTCGAAAGCAGTCAGGGTAAAGTCCCTGCCAATGCCTCATTTGGGAAATGACACCGTTTTGTGTGCCGATAAAAAAATTACCCTGAGCCCGGGGAATTTTCAGTCTTATCTCTGGCACGATCAGTCATCTGTGGCCGTAAAAACATTTGACAGCAGTGGAACAGGATTAGACACGCTGCTGGTTTGGGTTAAAGTGTGGCAAAACGGTTGCAGCAATACCGATAGCCTCAGAATTATCTTTAAAAACTGCTCCTCCATGGCGGAGGCAGACAAGCTGAAATGTTTCATTTCTCCGAATCCTTTTTCAGCTGACTTAAATGTTTTAATTCCGGGAAATACGCTTAAAACTACTGTAAATCTGTATGATGGAAAAGGAGTCTTGTTAAAAAGTACTGTTACTTACGGCAATATTGTTCAGTTGAACACTTCAGGACTGCCGGAGGGTTTTTACTGCATTGCCGTCAGAAATGATAAGGTGTTTTTTATTCAGAAAGTATTAAAAATCAAAGAGAATGATTAGAAAAATATGGATACTGGCTTTTGTTTCAATCATAAGTCTGCAATTGAATGCCCAGCTTTCTGGAACCTATACCATAGGGAAAAGCGGGAGTGAAAATTATTCCAGCTTCAAAGCTGCATTGATAGATTGTTATCTGAAAGGCATTGTCAACACAGTAACTTTTAAGGTTAGTCCGGGTGTTTATGAAGAGCAGGTAGTAGTCCCATATATTTTCGGGGCAAAGGTTTCGACACCTGTTATATTTGAAGCAGCCAATGGCGACAGTACCAGCGTGATTCTGAAATATAAACCTTTGAGCGATTCTGCAAATTTCACCCTGTTAATTGATGCCACTGATTATGTCGTTTTCAGGAAGATGACCTTTTCGACCGACACCATAAGCGGGCGTCTTGTTGAGATCAGTACCTATTGCACCGGGGTTCAGTTTTATAATTGCCGTTTCCTTGGTTGGAAAAACGGGGCGGAACTCGTTTATTCTGCACCTTATCCTGCAGGCTACGGCAATACGTAC
>JAAYUY010000249.1 GCA_012517435.1 Sphingobacteriales bacterium
AATCGGAAAAGCCGTTAAAACCTGGCGAAATTGCTTCATTGGCAGGCATTGAAAGAGCTGATGTGGACAAAGCCATTAAAGTTTTAAAAAAGGAAGAAAAAATCTTTTCACCAAAAGCCTGCTTTTATCAGGCAAAATAAAACTTTTTATTCAGGGATATTTTTTTCATTCTGCCGGCAGGCAGGTTTATTTATTTCATTGACAACATTAGCGGAAAGATTGCTTGAGAATTTGTTGAATCTTTCAATTTATTCTCTCCTCAATTAAAATTAACTTCAGAACAACATCATTTCATACTCAGTACTGTTTAGCGGAAATAATGTAAATACTTTCCCCGGAAAGTAGTATTATACCTCAAGGGCAGGATTGAAAGCAGACTGCTTATCTCTGTTATTTTAATATTGCTTTACCTTGCTTTTAGTTAAGTCAGATATAAGTTTGCTCTGTAACTGACCGGCTTTAACAAGACCAAAATCATCATAAACCAGACACAATCAATTTCTTATAAAATAAACTTGCAAACAGCCATAAAGATTTTTTAGTTTTGATTGGGATAAATCTACCAATATCAACCTAACAATGTAGATGATGAAGTGGCAGTTTCTGACAATTCTCTTGATGACAATACAATTTACAGGGATGGCTACTTCATATACTTCAGTTTCGAACGGAACATGGACGAATACATCCACATGGTCGCCAGCAGGCTGTCCGGGAACTTCAGATCAGGTAGTAATTAACCACACTGTTACCTTAAACACCAGTATCGGGCAACCCGGTCTGGGAAGTATGATTATCAATTCTTCCGGTGCATTGATAAGTGATGGAAACAACCGGTCGATCATCATGAAAACAGGCGGGACTACGATTATTTACGGAGTAATCAACATCGAGCAACTTGATGTAAAAAATCTTGCCAACAATGGTACCTTTACCATTGCTACCGGAGCAACGGCAACTTTTTCATCCATCGTAACAGGAGGAGGATCAGGCTCCCTGATTGTCAATGGCAATTTAACGGCTGGAAATGTAAATGCTATTACCATTACCGGTACAGGAACAGTAACAGGGACATCCTATTCGGGAGTTTCATCTATTTTCGGCATTACATCACTTGTAAACGGCACAACCTATTACGGAATCAGATGGACGGGAAACAGCTCGAAAGAGTGGAACAATACTTCAAACTGGCTGAATGGTGTTATCCCCAACAGTTATCAGTCGGCCAATATTCCTGGTGGATGCAGCAATTATCCTGAAATTTCAGATGATGTTTCCATTAATGTTCTTGAAATTTCCTCAGGAGCCTCGGTTACAGTCTTACCAGGTTACACCCTGACGGTTATCCAGAATATGATAAATAAAAACGGCTATTCCGGTATTATTCTGAAATCCAATTCATCAGGTACAGGTAACCTCATCACCGACTCTCAGGTGAGTGGCACTGCAGAAAGATGGCTTGGCGGAAATTCCTCCATCAAGCCCTACCACTTCATCAGTTCTCCGGTAAACAACGCATCCTTCAGCACTATCTGGCAAAATGGTGACTATAATGTCTATTACTATAATGAAACCGATACCAGTTCTGACCTTGATATCGGCTGGCAAAGAATTTCCGGAGGCAATCTTGAAAATGGAAGAGGCTATGCAGTGGTTAGCCATTACAGCTCCCGAACGCTAAGTTTTCAGGGAACACTGAATAATGCTGCAATAAGCAAATCAGTAACCTATACCAACTCTTCCGGTCCTTTCAGTAAAGGAGATCCGAGGGGATGGAATCTTGTGGGAAATCCTTTTCCCTGTGCCCTGAGTTCGTCAGCTTTTATCAGCAGCAATTCTCAAATCATTGATTCCTATTATCATGCTGTCTATTTCTGGAATGATCTGGACGGAAATATGGACAGAGCCAGTGATTACGCAGTAAGAAATTCAGTAACGGGGACACAGGGGGCAAAAGACGGTATCCAGCCAGGGCAGGGCTTTTTTATTAAAGCCTCCACCTCAGGAAACCTGCAATTCCTTCCGTCACAAAAAACCTCGATTGACCACAGTCCTTTTTTTATCAACGAAAACATCTACGATCTCTCTGTATTTGTGGAAGGTCCCGAAAACCTGCAAAATGAAATCAAATTCGTCATCATTCCGGATGCTACCACCGGCCACGATAAAATGTATGATGCGCTGAAACTCAGGGGTAATCCCTTTATTGCCCTTTATTCTTTTGTTGAAGATAACCCTGAACAATATATCATACAAGGTCTGCCTCCTGTAGAAGATGAAATCATCATCCGTATCGGATTGATGGCAGGAAAAAATGGTGAGTATTTTTTCAGTATCGGCAATACAGCCCATTTTTCTGCTTATCTGGATGTTTTTTTGGAAGACAGAATTACCGGAAAAATGATTGATCTGAAAATGGAGAATGGATATAAAGTCGTGCTGAAAGCGGGAGAATATAACGACAGGTTTTTCCTTCATTTTGTGAATAGTTCGCGAAACGCACTGGATGTCGTTGAAGCGCCCCATATTCAGCTAACCAGCCATGACAAACAGGTTATTTTATCCAACTATACCTCCGGAAAATACAAAATCGGCATGTATTCAACAGACGGAAAACTGCTCTTTCAGTCGGAAATAATGCCGTTTTTTACAGAAGTTATTCCCTCTGTAAATACAAAGGGAATAGTCATCCTGATTCTTCAAAACGAATCACACCGGGTTATCAGGAAAGTATTTCTTAACTGAAAACCGCTATTTCATCCATTGTAAGGCATAATATTTTGGCGTCAGCTTTTCTCCCGTGGCTTTTTCAATCATTTCATTCCATGGGTAGAGAGAGCCGGGCTTGAAAACTTTTTCCAGCAAATATTGGCCGACTTCAGGTTTTCCGGCAAAACTCTGATTTCTGTAATCATCCGATTTCAGAATGTTTTTGACAATATAAAAATAGAGCTGGGATGACAAAAGTTCACCAAGCAGATAATTGTGATAATAGCAGGGCGAGGTAGCAATGTGAATTTTTGAAGCCCAGTCGGGAGCATTCCGGTCAGCGGGACGTTTCAGTAACTGATATTTTTCCACCAAATCCCACCAGAGTTTATTCAGATCCTGATCCGGATTTTCATACAATGACTTTTCAAAACGATACATTACCTGACTCCAGCGGCTGAATACCAGCATTTCGAGGCGGGTCGTCTTGTAACAATCTTCCGAGATTTTGGCTTTTTCAACGCTGTCAATACCAACCATATCCATCAGCCATTGCGGATTGGAAGCCATTTTGCCAAACATCTGTGCAATGGCTTCGGTAGTGAAGGTATGAGCCGGCTCCCGCAAAATAAAGGGAAGATTCATGTCGATATATTTATCGTAAACAGCATGTCCGTATTCGTGAAGCATGGTATTCATCCAGTAGCTGTTAGGCCTGATGTTGCAAAGTACCCTGACATCTCCTTCATTGTCAATATCAATACAGAAGGCATGTTGATTTTTCCCTGGTTTCTCATATAAGTCACTGTTTTTGAGAATGCTGCTGATATCCAACCCAATTCCTGAATAATAATTTGAGGTTAGCTCTTCCAGGTTTTTGTCTTTGTAATATTTATCAAGGTCAACCGGATAAAGGTTTGGAGCTTCCTGGAAAAAGCGGTTCTGGTAATGCCAGGGCATCAGTTCTTCGGGTTTAACTTTATATCTTTTTGAAAAATACTCATCAATAGCTTGTTTTTCTTTTGAAAAAGCATCGGCAGTCAATTTATCCAGTTCATCAAAAAGCTTCAGGATTTCTTCAGGATCTTGTTCCCTCAGTTTTAAAGACATCTCATGAAAATTATTGAATCCCAGCTCTTTAGCAGCTTCATTTCTCATTTTAACCAGCCTGATGACATCTTCCGAAACCACTTTCCCAATGTCTTTATGGGCAATCCATGCCTGTTTTAACTTATCACTATTGGTTTCATTACGTAAAATTTCTTCAATTTCATTGTCTGAAAGGGTATCTCCATTGACAACTGCACGATAGGTATTGAATTTTTTCTCAATTTCCGTCTGCAGTTTTATCATTTCTTCAATTTTCTTTTCGTCAATCTGATACATTTTGTAAGAGTTGTAAAGTACATCCAGCTGACGGGCAAGTGTAGGGTCTTTTATAAGCCCTGATTTTTTGAATTCATCAAGTTTTGCAAAATCTTCCTTGTCTGAAAAGATTTTACTCATCTGAATCTGAAGCTCAGATGCCTTGTTGAAGTCTTCATCTTTTCCGCTGACGGCTGCAGCAAAATAGGCTATATTCCCCTCCTTATACAGAGGAACGTATTTAACCAGAAAACTGTCGATAAAAGTGCTGAATTCTGCTTCCATTTTTTTGATTTTTTTCTCTTTGTTGCACGAGGAAAACAATACCATTCCCGCCAATAGCAACAATAAGGCTAAACTTTTTGTTCTCATTTTCTATTTTTTTAAGTTTTTTTGACAAACAAAGGTATAACTTTTTTAAACGGAAATGTTTGAACAAAAAAACCTTAAAAATTAATAATCTTTTGATGCTTACGGCTTTTCACAGAGGTATCATCATTAAGTCCGGACAATATTTCTGTTGTACGACATTGCCGTAAACACATCGTTAACTCTTATTTCCTTCCTTTCCTTAACACTTCCTTTTTAATATGCTGAATGTGTCCACGGCCAAGGCCTTTGACTTCACATCCGAGTTCAAAATACCTCCTGATTTTCGCATCATCGAGAATAGCAAAACAATCTATAACGGCAATTGGTCCGCCTGCCCACTTAACCACATCATCAGGTTTCAGATCCAGATAATGACGGTGAGGTACAGCAAAAATGACTGCCTCCACCCCATCAAGGGCTTTTTTCAGATCTTTTTGGATTTTAATCTGATTGAGTCCATCCTGACGCCTGAAAAAGCGTTTCCATGAAAACTTCCATGTTTCCTGTTCCTCAAGCTCAACCCAATGTTCGACATAGGGATCGTGAATACGAATATCTGCACCAAGTTCTTTTATCCTTCTGACAACCAATTCACTACCACTGTAGCGGGTATCACCTACATCCTGCCTGTAGCTGGCTCCGCACACCAGTACATCCGAACCGGCAATATGAATATCAATATTCCGCAGGGCATCCCGGGTCATTTCAGCCACATGCAAGGCTCTTGTATCATTAATATCTATGGCCATCGGGGTAATTCTGAACACCTCATCCCCGTCATTAAAGCCAAGAATATGTTTATATGCCCAATAGCCCAATCCACCATCTTTCGGCAGGCAATATCCCCCGACACCCGGCCCCGGGAACATGATATTGGAGTGAGTAGGCCTCATTTTAATAGCTTTATAGACCTTCACAAGGTCAACTCCGTTTCTTTCAGCAAAAAGGCTCCATTCATTCATAAAGGCAAGTATGCTTGCACGGTAAGAATTTTCAACAATTTTAGTGGTTTCCGACTCTATCGGCCTGTCCATCACTGTCAGCGGATAATCTTTTACGTTTATCACTTCTGAAAGAAACTTTTCCACCCTGATTCTGGCTTCATCGTTACACCCGGAGCATACCCGCCAGAAATCACGGATACTGGATACATAATTTCTCCCAGGCATCACCCTTTCAAAACTATGGGAAAGCAAAGGCAATGTTTTTATACCTCTTTTTCTGAAAGCTTTTTTCATTATCGGCCATGCTACCAGTTCAGTCGTCCCGGGAGCAACTGTCGTTTCGATCAGTGTCAGACAATGGGGTTGTATTTTTTCACCAATGGTTTTGATGGCTTTTTCAAGTGCTTCCATATCCGTTTCACCACTTCTCATATTACCCAGCTCATTTTTATGAAAATCACACTGCACATCCACTACTACCACATCGGCCAGTTTAAGACAATCGTTATTCCAGGTGGCAGTCAGGGTCTTTTTTTGCAACACAACCCTTTTTATCACTTCATCAACTTCGGGATCTTCAGCTCTTACCGGTGGCTTTCCTTCATTGATAACCGGAATTTTCCAGAATGAAGCAGGTGTAGGTAAATCGCAGCCAACAACAAATTTTGAAGGTTTTCCATCTTTTTCCGTATCAGCAACGATGGCAGCCATCACCGCACCCACAAAGCCAACACCGAGTACCACTACAATTTCTTTCCCTTCTGCTCTGGCTTGATCGCTCAATGTTTTTAGCCGCTGAAATTCTCTTTCATTATCTTCCTTTGAAGGTATCAGAAACTGACGTCCATCCGGACTCACAGATATGTTTGATTTTGGTGACATGTTATATTTTATTGAAAATTTAAGGAATTTTTAAAGGTGCAAAGGTAATTATAATAAAATCAAAGCTACTGACTACCTTTGCCAAAAATTTTTTCTTGCTTAATTTTACTGATTATCTGATTTTATTTTTGTCGGGTTGTGCCGGTGGTATTATTGCAGGCTTGCTGGGAGTGGGCGGTGGTATTATCAACGTTTTTATCCTTACTTTCTATGCCGACAAACTTGGTATTGAAGCACACGAACAGGTCAGGTTTATCCTTGCCAATTCTCTTTTTGCCATCTTTTTCAGCAGTGTTTTTGGCTCCATTCAGCAAATCAGAAATAAAAACTTCTTCTTTAAGGAAGTTGGTATTACCGCTATCACCGCAATTATTGCCAATGCCTTTGTTTCATGGACAATACTTCAGTTTGAATGGTATTCCAAGGAAAGATTCAGTCTTTTCTTTGTGATTATTTTATCGTTGCTGACTATCCGAATGATTATCACCGTCTCCAACCACAAGAAAAAACAATTTAATGACACCATTCCGATTAAAGTTTTATCCCCGCTCGGCTTGCTTGCAGGTGTGTTTTCTGCATTGTCAGGACTTGGCGGAGGCGTGATTATGGTACCGTATATGTCTGATTTTTATAAACTTAAAATTAAAAAAGCTACATCCATTTCCCTGGGGGTGATGCCCTTCATGACCCTGACCACTACCTTGTTATATGCCTTGTTTGAATCAGACCATCAGGTTTCTGCTTTCGGATATGTAACACCTGCTGTGGTCATTCCCATGACACTGGGTGTAATGCTTTGTGCTCCCCTTGGTGTCAGACTGGCTGGAAAATTGTCTGAAATTTTTATTCGTATTGCTTTTATCTGTATTATTATTGTTGTGATTTACAGGATGTTAAGCCGAATTGTCTGATATGCCTTTGTTTTTATCCATTGAAACATCTGCCGAAATTTGCTCGGTTGCCATTGCTGAAAACCAGGCAATTATTTCTTCTTTATCTGATAGTGAACCAAACAGCCACTCCAAAAAACTAAGCCTGCTCACTCAGCAGGTCTTACAAATGAGCAAAACTTCCATAAATGAGATGGATGCCATAGTGGTCAGTGCCGGGCCAGGCTCTTTTACCGGACTCAGGATTGGGGTTTCATTCGCTAAAGGCATTTGTTTTGGCTCAGGAAAGCCTTTAATCTCAGTTGAAACACTTCAGGCAATGGCTACTTCTTCGGAAATAAACCTTGCTGAAAATGAATTGCTTTGCCTGATAGCTGATGCGGGCAACAATGAAGCCTATTATGCAGTGTTTGACCATCAAAACCATCAGTTGGTCAGTACCTCACTCGGATTCTTTAATGAAGAAATTTTTAAATCCTTTCCTGAAGCTGAAAAATACTATTTCTCCGGTAATAAAATTACCAAATGGACAAGCTTCCTTCAGAGTCGTCAGGAGGTGATAATACTGCCTGAAATGAAACCATCTGCCAGTTATTTGTTCAAATCTGCTGAAGAAAAGTTTAAATTGAATCTGTTTGAAGACCTCAGCAATTTTGAGCCGTTATACATTCGTGATTTTAAAGCCAAAGACTACTCAGCTAAAATCAGAAAAATTTTATATTCATCATAAAACCAAACACTTAAATTATTTTGACTTGAAACAACTTTCTTTAGAAAACTTTAAGGATTTTATTGCAAAAGGATACAGGATAGTTGATTTGCGTTCACTGGATGAGTTCTGCATTTCCTTTATCCCCGGATCAGTTTTTATAAATATTGATAACGATTTCGAAAAAAACATCCATGATTTTCTCTATCCCGACCAGGCCATTTTAGTGGTTTGCCATCCGGATAATGAGCAGGTAATTACAGAAAGATTTTTAAAAGCAGGATTTAACAATATTGCAGGTATGCTTGAAGGCGGTTTTGATACCTGGTTAAAATCCGGTGGGCCAATTGATGTGGTGATTTCTATCAGCGGTGAGGAACTTTTACTTGATTTGAAATATGGCAAGGTTCAATTGATAGATATACGTCCGAAAGCTGAATACGACCTCCGGCATATTGAAGACAGCGATAACCTGACTATTGAAATGATTATCAACCATTATGACCAGATTGACAGCAAAGGTGAAATTTGTCTGATTTGTCAGGATGGGTATAAATCGATGTCTTTGATCAGCTACCTGAAAATCAACAATCTGCATAACATTTACCACCTTGAGGGAGGATTCAGCAGCATTGCATTTCATCCGGATTTTGAGATGACTTCCTCTCCGACCAATAATTAAACTTTCGGCATCATCTCAATGATTTTGCCATCCGTGGTCAGATACTGTCTCATACAATCGGCAGTCAGACAACTGTGGGCAGGAAGGATACATAATATTTCACCCACTTCAAATGACTGATTTTCAGGAAAAGATATAATACCATGTTCCTGAGAAACTGATTTGATATATACATCTTTTATTGGCTCATCCCATCCCCTGCCTTTGAACCTGCAAACCGCTCCGAAATTCTTACTTCCATCCGGATTTACTGCGTAATCTTTTGACAGATGAACTGCTCCGCCATTAATAACTGCTTCTTTTCGTTCAGGATACACGGCCACTACCGGACAGGCAAGAGCCACAGCAATATCACTCCACTGACAGACTCCCAGCCTGAGTTGCTGAAGGTCATAAAAAATAAAATTCCCGGGCCTGATGATGTCGATTCCTTCGAAACTATCGATAAGTGAACAGGATGGTGTATCTCCGCAACTTATCTCCATTTCAGGCTTAAGTGCTGAAAAAATGATTTTAAGTCCTGCAAGTTTTTCAATGGTTTCCTTTCCTATCCGGATAATTTCTTCTTCATTCCCAGCCTGATAAGTATTTCCGGAATGGCAATGAAAGCCTTTAAATTTCAAATGGGTGTCCCTTGTTAAATCTATAATGTTTTCAATGGTTTCAAGGTCGTCAGGATCAATACCGGAACGATGATAGCCATTATCAATTTCGATCAGATAGAAAGTTTTGTGATTGATGCCTGAAGAAATTTTCGAAACAGTTTCGGTACAAGAAATCAGAACAGTCAGGTGTATTTTCTCCGAAAGAGAATTGATCAGTTCAATTTCATCCGGATTGACAGGAAAAGCCACTGTAACGTTTTTCCAGCCGTGACGGGCAAAATACTCAGCCATTTTTAAAGAAGAAACGGTAATGGCCTCAATGCCGAGGTCAGCAAACCACCTCCCGATTTCAGCCGACTGGTGTGTTTTAAAATGAGGTTCGAGACGGCAGCCATTTTTTTTTGCCCTGAGAAGCATTCTGGCCATGTTGTTTTCACATTTGTCTTTGTCGAGCAGTAAAACAGGCCTGTGAATATTCATAAATGATTTGATTTAATGTCAAAAGTAAGCATTTTAAGCAGCGTATCAGCATAAGCAAAATTTTAAAAAAGTTATCCACAAAATTTGGTTATTCGAATCACGAAACAATATCTTTGTGGGAATTTGTGGGAATTTGTGGAAACACGGAAACAGATTTTTAACAAAATTTTCTTATGCCCGGACTTTTAGGAGAATATGAATGCAGACTTGACAGTAAAGGAAGAATAAAGCTTCCCACTGCCCTGCTGAAACAGCTGCCAGCCGAAGCAGACGGAAAATTTGTCATTAACCGTGGTTTTGAGCCTCATCTGGTTATTTATCCTAAAAATGAATGGGAAAAAATTACTGCAGATATTGATAAGCTGAACAACTACAACAGGAGCACACGTGAGTTCAGGCGATTTTTTTACCGCGGGGCAAGTGAACTGGTAATTGACTCAGCAGAAAGGCTTCTTCTTCCGAAAAGCCTTCTCGAATGGGCAAAAATCGACAAAGATGTGGTCTTGTTTGCCCATACCAATATGATTGAAGTCTGGGACAGTGAGACCTATAAAAACCTCCTGAGCAATGAGCCTGAAGATTTCGCACAACTTGCTGAAAATGTTATGGGTAGTAAAAGAAATGATGACTCAGACAGTTAAATATCATTCACCTGTATTGTTGGAAGAGAGCATTAGAGGGCTGAACATCAGGCCGGATGGTATATATATCGATGTTACTTTCGGTGGAGGCGGACATTCGGCAGAAATCCTGAAACATTTAACTACAGGAAAGCTCATTGCTTTTGACAAAGACGAGGACTGTCCGGCAAAAGAAATACATGACAGCCGGTTTGTCTTTATCAATCATGATTTTATTTACCTGAAAAACTTCCTTAATTACCTGAATATCAAAGAAGTTGATGGAATTTTAGCCGATTTGGGAGTGTCGTCTCATCAGTTCGATAAGGCTGAAAGGGGTTTTTCCTTTCGTTTTGATTCGAGGTTGGATATGCGGATGGACAAAGAAAGCAGCCTGACCGCCTATGATATTGTGAACACCTATCCGGAAGAAAAAATAGCTGAAATCTTTTATCTTTACGGAGAAATCAGGGAATCGAGAAAGCTGGCCTCTCAGATATGTCAGGCAAGAAAGGAAAAAAAAATAGAGACTACCGGCCAGCTCTATCAACTGATTAGCAGAAACTTCCCTTTAGCTCAACAGAAAAAGAAGGCTACCCTTGCCTTTCAGGCACTCAGGATGGCAGTTAACCATGAACTGGAAGCACTTCAAATCCTGTTAAGCACAGCGGCCAAAGTCCTTGTAAAACACGGAAGGCTGGTAGTCATCAGCTATCATAGTCTGGAAGACAGAATGGTAAAAAACTTCTTTAAAACTGGCGATTTCAAGGGGGAAGAACTATCAGATCCTATTACAGGAGAACAAAAACAGATATTCAGGGTCATCACTCCGAAAGCCATCAGGCCATCAGAAGAAGAAGTTGCTTTCAACAGCAGGGCCAGAAGTGCGAAATTAAGAATTGCTGAAAAAATCTGAGTATGAACGAGTTCAGGGAAAACAAGAAAGAGAAAAAAGAAAGGGGGGTAAACAAACTGTTCGATTTTGATTTCAAAATCACACGTGAAAGTATTCCACGTTTTCTTCCTTTTGTCATGTTCATTGTTTTTTTAATCATTCTCTACATTGCCAATAAATACTATGCAGAAAAATCATATCTGGAAGAGGCAAAACTTAAGCAAAAAGTGAAGGATTTAAGGGCAGAATCTCTGACCACCAAAGCACAACTGATTAATAAAACCAAATACTCTGATATTGAAGCCCGTGCCAAAGAAATCGGGCTGGAAGAAATGAAAGAACCGCCTAAAAGAATACTTGTAAAAGATGAATAATACCAAAAGCAACATATTGCTAAGGGTTTACCTTTCCTTTGTAATTTTCATTGTATTAGGTATTATTATTTTATTGCAAATCAGCAAAATACAATTTAAAGAAGGGAAATACTGGCGTTCATTGTCCGACAGTATCAGCCTGAAATACATGGATGTTGAAGCCATCCGGGGAAATATTTATTCAGCTGATAGAAAGCTGATGGTTACTTCCATACCAATTTATGAAGTACATATCGATTTCAAAACCTTGTGTTGGGAAGATCAGGCTTATTTTGACCAACATATTGACTCATTCTCATTTCTGATGTCCCAGCTTTTTAAAGATAGAAGTGAACGGGAATACAGGTTGGAACTGACAAAAGCAAGAAGGAGCAAATCAAGGTATTTTGCACTAAAGAGAAATATCAATTTCAATGAACTGAAAAAGCTTTCCGGTTTCCCATTTTTCAGGGAGGGAAAATACAAAGGTGGTTTTATTGTCGAACAAAGAACAAAAAGGATACAGCCCTTCAATCTTCTGGCAAAACGGACGATAGGTTTTAAACGGCCAGATTTGAGAGGAGTAGGTATAGAGGGTGCTTTTGATAAAGAACTTGCCGGAAAAAGCGGGAAACGTCTGATGCAGCGTATTAGCGGAGGCAACTGGATCCCTGCCGATTTTGACAATGCCCTTGATCCGGAAGACGGAAAAGATATTGTTACGACAATTGACATTGATATTCAAGACATTACAGAAAATGCACTTTTAAATGCACTCATTCAGCATCAGGCACAAAACGGATGTGCGGTGGTCATGGAGGTTCAGACCGGACACATTTTAGCCATTGCCAACCTGAAAAAAGACGATAAAGGAAATTACAGTGAAGAATACAACTATGCAGTAGGCGCAAGTACAGAGCCCGGTTCAACATTTAAGCTCGTTTCTGCCTTGATTATGCTCGAAGACGGAGTGGTCAGCCCCAATGATGTTATCAATACAAAAAACGGAGAAGTCAAGTTTTTTGACCGTGTCATGAAAGACTCCAAACCCGGGGGTTACGGAGAAATAACTTTCAGGCAGGCTTTTGAAGTATCTTCCAATGTAGCCATATCATCACTTGTATATCAAAACTATGGACATCGTCCACGCTATTTTCTTGACAAAATTGAAAAACTTGGGATCACAAAACCCTTAAATATTGAAATTCCCGGGGAAGGTAAACCTGTATTTAAAAAACCCGGGCAGGCGGGCTGGTCGGGAACGACTCTTCCATGGATGTCGGTAGGCTATGAGCTTCAGATGACCCCCCTGCAAATATTGACATTGTACAATGGTATTGCCAACAATGGTATAATGATCAAGCCCATTATTGTTAAGGAAATCTGGAAAGTCAATAAACTGGAAAAAAGCTTCAAAACAGAAATTCTGAACGATAAACTATGTTCTCAGAAGACCCTTCAGACCCTGAACGGATTTCTTACCGGTGTGGTGGAGCATGGAACAGCCAGCAATATCAGGTCTTCCTCTTACAAGATAGCAGGTAAAACAGGGACTGCACTTGTTGCTACCCGCGGAGGCTATGAAACAGAAAGAATTTATCAGGCTTCCTTTGTCGGATTTTTCCCTGCAGAAAATCCGAAATACTCATGTATTGTCGTGATTACCAATCCAGCCTCCGGGCAAATATATGGTTCATCCGTTGCGGCTCCTGTATTCCGTCAGATTGCCGATGCAATTTTTGTCGGGGAATACAAAAAATATCTGACCACGGGCTACGATTATAAACCTGATTATCAAAGTATAGGAATCGTTTCAAAAGGATACATTGACGACATTTTACAACTCAGTTCAATTTTTGGTCTGACCATGAAAGGTCATACGATTTCAGGGGATTTTGTCAGGGTAGAAAAAGGAAGCGGCCAATTGTTAGTTTACGATGCTTCAAATGACAACAGACTGGTACCTGATGTTACCGGAATGTGCCTGAGTGATGCCATATATCTACTTGAAAACAAAGGGCTTAACGTAAATTTTACCGGAACGGGGAAAGTCATTTCGCAAAGCCTTGCACCCGGAACAGCTTTTCAGAAAGGATACAAAATCACATTAAGATTAGGGAGTTGAAAACAATACAAGACATATTCAGAACAACCGACTTCCGGCTGATAAAAGGTAATCTGCAGCAGGAAATAAAAGGCCTTGCCTTCGACAGCAGAAAGGTCGAAGAAGGATTTGCTTTTTTCGCCATCAGAGGTACCCAAACGGATGGACATCAATATGTAAATCAGGCAATAAGTAAGGGTGCTTCCCTGATAGTTGCTGAAGAAACAGATAAAAACTGGGAGGCTGGTGCCATCATTCAGGTAGCAGACAGTAACCTTGCTTTATCGCTGGCTTCCTCTGCATTTTATGATTTCCCTTCTGAAAAACTGAATCTGATAGGCGTTACAGGTACTAACGGGAAAACAACCACTGTAACACTTCTGTATCATCTCTTTAAAGGGCTTGGCTATTCCTGCGGATTGATTTCAACTATCCGTGTCTTAATCAACGACAAGGAATATCCGGCTACGCATACGACCCCTGACCCTGTTCAGCTTAATTCATTTTTCAGACAAATGGCCGATGAGAACTGCTCTTTTGCCTTTATGGAAGTGAGCTCACATGCCATAGCCCAAAAAAGAATCAATGGTCTGGCATTCAAAGGAGGAATTTTTACCAACATTACCCACGACCATCTTGATTATCACCTGACATTCAGAAACTATCTCGAAACCAAGAAAAAATTCTTTGATAATCTTGATAAAACAGCCTTTTCGCTCGTAAATGCAGATGACAGAAACAGTAAATTCATCCTTCAGAATACTCTTTCAGTAAAAAAGACATTCGGGCTGAAAAGTCCTGCAGACTTTAAGGCAAAAATCATTGAAAACAGCATGAACGGCCTTCACCTGAAGATAGATGACTCAGACTTTTATTCAGAAAAGCCGGGTGTTTTCAACGCCTATAACCTGCTTGGTGTATATGCTGCAGCCGTTATGTGCGGGGAAGATAAATACAAGATACTCGAATTACTCAGCCGTCCGGTAGATGTTGATGGCAGGTTTCAGCTGGTATTTAAAAACCCGCAGTACAGAGGAATTGTTGATTATGCCCACACGCCCGATGCACTTGAAAATGTATTGAAAACCATCTCCAATGCCAGAGAAAAAACTCAGAAGATTATCACCGTTTTCGGTTGTGGGGGGAACAGAGACAAAACCAAACGGCCTGAAATGGGGAAAATATCGGTTATCTATTCCGATAAGGTCATAGTCACCAGCGATAACCCGCGTGATGAAGATCCACAGGATATCATCAATAACATTCTTGAAGGTATTCCTTCCGGTGAAATGGAAAAAGTTCTGGTCATTGCCGACAGGGAACAAGCCATTAAAACCGCCTGTATGCTTGCTCAGTCAGGAGATATCATCCTGCTGGCAGGAAAAGGACACGAAACCTATCAGGAAATCAAGGGTGTAAAACATCATTTTGATGACAGGGAAATTTTACTGAAATATTTAAAAAGTTAACATCATGCTCTATCATTTATTCGCATTGATCGACCGGTATGTTGATTTTCCCGGCTCAGGCCTCTACCAGTTTATTTCGTTCAGAACGGCCATGAGCGTTTTGTTTTCATTATTCATTGGTTTATTTATCGGCAAAAAATTCATCCTTTTCCTGCAATCGAGGCAAATTAAAGATGAACAAAGGGAACTCGGCCTTCAAAATCAGTTCGACAAAAGCCATACACCTACCATGGGAGGAATCATCATCATCCTGTCTATTCTGATACCGGTTTTACTTTTCTCCGACCTGACCAATGTTTACATTCAGCTGCTGACCATCTCAACCATCTGGCTGGGAGCAATCGGATTTTTTGATGATTACATCAAGGTGTTCAAACATAAAAAGGAAGGTCTGAGGGCCAGGACAAAAATTATCGGTCAGTTGTTGCTGGGAATCATTGTAGGAACAACCATTTATTTTCACAATGATGTGGTCATCCGCGAAACAATGAGTGAACAGGAATATCAGGCAAAGACACATGAGCTGGAGTTTCAGCATGCCAAAACCACCTATCTTCCTGAAAAAAGGCAATATGTCGTAGAGCATAAATCCACAAAAACAACCATTCCATTTATTAAAAACAATGAGCTGGACTATTCAAAAATTCTGAAATTCACGGGAAAAGATTATTACAAATATGCATGGCTGATTTTCATACCAATAATCATTTTTATTATTGTTGCAGTATCCAACGGAGCCAACCTGACAGACGGACTTGACGGGCTTAATGCGGGTGTTTCGGCCATTATTGTGCTGGTATTAGCCATTTTCGCCTACGTTTCAGGTAATACCATTTTTTCCAACTACCTCAACATCATGTACATCCCCAATCTGGGTGAAATAGCCGTTTTCTCAGGTGCCATGATAGGTGCTTCCATTGGATTCCTTTGGTATAATGCTTATCCCGCACAGGTTTTTATGGGAGACACGGGTAGTCTTACCCTTGGCGGTCTGATCGCCATCATGGCCGTTATAGTACGGAAAGAATTACTTATTCCGCTCCTCTGCGGTATTTATCTTATTGAAAGTCTGTCTGTTCTCATTCAGAGATATTGGTTCAAATATACCAGAATCAGGTACGGACAAGGGAGACGGATTTTTCTGATGGCACCACTGCATCACCATTATCAGAAACTCGGATATGTCGAGCCAAAAATTGTTGCCAGATTCTGGATTGTTGGCATTTCCCTCGCCATCCTCACTTTCATCACCTTAAAAATCAGATAATGACATTGGATAAAGTCAAAAATATTGTGATTCTGGGAGCCGGTGAAAGCGGTTGCGGAGCCGCTCTGCTGGCCGCAACGAAAGGATTCAGGGTTTTTGTATCTGATGCCGGTGAAATTAAGCCGAAGTATCTGAAAGAGCTGCAGGAAAACCATATTGATTTTGAACAAAAACAACATAGTACTGAAAAGATACTTGGGAGTAACTTAATCATAAAAAGTCCGGGAATTCCTGAAAAAGCTGAAATCATGCAGCAAATCAGGCATAAAGGTATCCCGGTCATTTCAGAAATTGAGTTTGCAAGCCATTTTACCTATGCAAAAATTATCGGCATTACCGGCTCAAACGGAAAAACAACCACTACCTCATTGATTTATCATATTTTGCAAACAGCAGGATTAAATGCAGGGCTGGGTGGAAATATAGGAAAAAGTTTTGCCCGCCTGCTGCTTGAAA
>JAAYUY010000250.1 GCA_012517435.1 Sphingobacteriales bacterium
GCAGTTTTTGAAAAATAGGCATCTTTGACTTGCTCATACGTTATCAAAGACTGTTCTTTTACTGGTTTTTGAGTAATCCTTAAAAGGAACTGAAAGCCATAAATCAGTAAAAACCAAATCAGTAAAAACCAGATAATAATATTCCGGTTCTTTCTGGAATACTCTGTTTTTGGTTTAAAAAAACTGACATTGTAATCTTTTGTTTCCACATTTACCTCCTTGATTTAATAGGTTATAAAGATTGATAATAATGACAAGTTATTGAATTTTAATACCGTGGGTTTTTCAGGCTGAGCAGGATATAAGGATACAATAAACCCGATAGTGATATTCATTTCTCAGACAGCAGTTAGGGAAAAAATTTTTTTCAAAAATAAGGAATTGAAATAAAGTGCAAAAAAAATGTTATATTAATAACAGATTTTTATTCATTAGCTGTAAATGGCTCAATTTCAATAAGAAGCTGGTCTTTTGTGACTTTATCACCTGAAGCCACACTGATTTTTTTTACTTTTCCGTTCAGAGGAGATAAAATCTGATTATACATTTTCATGGCTTCCAGCTCGAGGAGCTTATCTCCATGATGTACCTCATCTCCTTCTTTAACATAGATTTTACCAATAATACCGGGAATAATGGCATTTATCAGACTATCGTCTTTCCTTTGATATTTTTTACGGCTGGTGTATTTTCTTATTGGAAGGGTCTTGTATGAGGTATCGTCAAGGATCAGGTGAAAAAACTCCGGCTTAACCTGCTGCATCTGTTTTGTTTTTTTAGCCATATTCAACTCTTAAAATGGTGGAATACCATGTTTTTTGAAAGGACCTTTTTCATTCTTGTTGATTGAAATTTCAAGTGAATGAACTAGAAATTCTCTGGTTTCCCTGGGCTCAATCACGGCATCAACATAGCCGTATGCTGCTGCCACGTATGGATTGGCAAATTTATCCTTGTATTCTTTGATTTTCTGCTGCCGCATTTTTTCAGGATCTTCTGCCTCCATGATTTCTTTTCTGAAAATAATATTGGCAGCTCCTTCAGGGCCCATGACAGCAATTTCTGCAGTAGGCCATGCAAATACAAAATCTGCTTTAAGATGACGGCTGCACATGGCGATATAACCTCCACCGTATGCTTTTCGTGTGATAACGGTTATTTTAGGTACAGTTGCTTCCGAATATGCATACAATACTTTTGCCCCATGACGAATAACCCCTGCATGCTCCTGATCAATTCCGGGGAGATAACCCGGCAGGTCAACAAAAGTTACAAGAGGAATGTTAAAGGCATCGCAAAAACGGATAAACCTGGCGGCTTTGTCTGATGAATCTACATCGAGCACACCGGCCAGATATAGAGGTTGATTGGCCACAAAGCCAACTGTTTCGCCATTAATACGGCCAAAACCAATGACGATATTGCGTGCAAATCTTTCCTGTACTTCCAGAAAATCTGAATCATCACTGACTGCCCTGATAATATCTCTGACATCATAAGGCTGTTTGGGATCTGAAGGGAAGATTTTCTCAATATTGTAATTCTTTGTATTTGGCTCTTTTTTAACAAAAGGTAATGCCCTGCGGGTGTTGTTCCATGGAATAAAACTGACAAGGCGTTTGATCTGTTCAAAACATTCCTGTTCGCTCTCTGCGTAAAAATGAGCATTCCCTGAAATTTCGGCATGTATCTTTGCTCCGCCAAGTTCTTCCATACTGATTTCTTCACCCAGCACAGTTTTGATAACTTCAGGGCCGGTAATAAACATTTTGGATATCTTATCTACTACGAAAACAAAATCAGTCAGGGCAGGGGAATATACTGCACCACCTGCACAAGGACCTAAAATGACAGAAATCTGAGGAATAACTCCGGAAGCCTGTGTATTGCGGTAAAATATTTCTCCATATCCTGCAAGTGAGTTGACCCCTTCCTGAATTCTTGCTCCCCCGGAGTCGTTAATGCCAATAAGGGGAACATTCATCTTCATGGCATGATCCATGATTTTGGTGATTTTCTTTGCATGCATGTACCCGAGTGAGCCACCTGCTACGGTAAAATCCTGTGCATAGATACAAACCGGATATCCGAAAATGGTCCCTGTTCCGGTAATGACCCCATCCCCGGGCAGGTATTTTTTATCCATGTCAAAATCTTTGGCCGCATGCTCAACGAACAGGTCATATTCATGAAAAGATTTTGGATCAAGTAAAGCCAGAATCCTTTCACGGGCAATGAGCTTACCGCCCGACTTTTGTTTTTCAATAGCTTGTGTTCCTCCACCTTCAAGTGCTTCACGCATTCGCTTTTTAAGATCAAGGGTCTTTTGTTTTAACGACATAGGATAATTATTTTAATGAATTAATCCAAGTTAATCAACTTAAGTAAGGGTCTTTTTTCGCTCAGCAAAGGTAAATGTTTTTATTAATGCAACAGAAATTTTTCCTTATTGTAAAATTAAATTAGACTAAATACAAAAAAAAGTATGCTTTTTGCTATTCTTACACAAACCTTAAAATTTATAGTTATGAAAAAAATTGGTGTTTTAATGATTGTTGCAAGTTTGTTTTTTGCAGTTTCCTGTGATAAATTCACGCTTTTATCAATTCCTCTGGAGCTTCCGGGTGAGATTGCATTTAGTGTTGATGCTGCTTCCCCAAAGTCTTTTAATGATAATTTCATCATTAAACTGAATGAAGTTCCTGAGCTGGAGCAATATCTCGATAAGATTGATCAGTTATCTATTAAAGACATAAAAATTGCAATCACTGAATATGCTGACAGTTCTTCAAAAAACTGTGTTTTGAACGGCACCGTCAAATACAGCTCTGTCTCTTCTGTAACTCCGACTGATTTAGCCACATTTAATGATGTGAATATTTACAATCTTTTCATGAACCAGTCAGAATACACCTGTACATCAGTGGTAAATGAATATAATAATGTTGCTGACTTGCTTAAAAATGAAGGAGAAGCAAAATTTTACCTGAATGGAGATGTCAGCGATTTGCCGGCAGTCGGTAAAATGAAAATTATCATTGTAGCCGAAGCAAAAGTGAAGATATTATAGCATATCTGAAAAATTTTGATTCCTGTAGTGAAAATTTTGACGGGTAAAGGGGAGGCACTGCCTCCCTTTTTTTATAAAACTGCATGAAAATTGAAAGGTAACTCGGCTTTTTAAACCTGCCTATCTTTGCAGGGGTGAAAAAATGTTTTCATGTTGCGAAAAGAGAATTTTTTTACCAATGGCATTAAATTACAGTAAAATACATAAGACTCATTTTATTCGTCAGTTGAGCAGTAGTGCTTATGTTGTCAGGTTCGACAGGCATGGGATGAATTTTATTCCCGGTCAGCATATTTTATTAGGAATTGATGAAACCTCCATGCGGGAATATTCGGTTTACAGTGCTGTGAATGAGGATTTTTTTGAGGTGCTCATCAGGGAGGTCCCAGACGGCCTTGTATCAAAGCAATTACATCGGCTTGAGCCGGGAGAGCAGGTCCTGGTTGAGAATCCGGTTGGTTTTTTCAGAATCAATAAATCTGATCTTGACAGGGAATTTCTGTTTATTGCAACAGGGACAGGGATTTCA
>JAAYUY010000251.1 GCA_012517435.1 Sphingobacteriales bacterium
GCCTTCTTTCAGAAACTCCGGATTGGAAACGACATCAAATTCAACCTTGCAGTTTTCAGCAACAGCATTTCTCACCTTATCAGCCGTACCAACCGGCACCGTGCTTTTATTGACGATAACGGTATATTCTTTCAACATGGGCCCCAATTTTTTGGAGACGTCAAGAACATACTGAAGATCAGCAGAGCCATCTGCTCCCGGAGGTGTTGGCAGTGCCAGAAAAATAACTTTGGCTTCCCTGATTCCTTCCTCAAGATTGGTTGTAAAACTTAACCTTTCCTGTGCAATATTGCGTTCAAACAAGGTATCAAGCCCCGGTTCATAAATCGGAACTTTTCCTTCCTTCATTAACTTCACTTTTTCTGTATCGATGTCGATGCAAACCACCTGATTCCCTGATTCGGCAAAACAGGTTCCGGTTACCAGACCGACATAACCCGTACCAACAACAGCTAATTTCATATACAAAAGATTTTTTAGGTTATTAATTTCGTGCAAAGATATGTCAGTTTATTGTAGGATATTTGCCGCATTACCGAAAAAATGAATAGAATAAAAATAACAGCAAATCTGCTTCTGACTATCGCTGCCGTATGCACAGCTTATCGTTCACACTCGCAGGTCAGCATCAGGGATTCTGCTATCAGCATGCATGTAATTGGCTTTAATTATTCTTTCAACATCCCGTTCAAAGATATGGCTGTCAGATTCGGAAATTCCTCTCAGCTTTCAGTCAGTTATATGTTTAAGACAACTGCCAATTTTTATATTTCTCCTTATTTTGCCTATTTTTTCAGTGGCAAAGTTAACGACAGTTTTGTTCTTGACGCCATCAAAACAGGAGATGGCTATTTAATCAACAACCAGGGGACATTGTGTCCGGTAGCTATCGAACAACGAGGTTTTCATTCAGGAATACAATTGGGTTATCTTTATTCATTCAATCAACCCAATCTCAATTCAGGAATTGTTTTTTCAGCAGGACCGGTTTTTCTTCAGCATAAACTTTCCTTTGACTACAGCAATGGTCCTGTCAATCAGATTGAGGGCGAATACCGAAAGGGCTACGACAGGCTGACCAATGGCATAGGATTAATTCAAACAATTGGATTTCAACGATTTGGAAATAAAGGATTGGGCAACTACCATTTCAGCATATATATGGTGGAAGCTTTTACACAAAGCAGACGGGACTTTGATTTTTATCTCCAAAAGAAAGATGACCTGAAAAGAAAAGATTTTTTGCTGGGTTTTCAGCTGGGGTTTGATATTCCCATCTATCGGAAAACCTCTCCTGAGTTTTATATTAAGTAAAGAACTGATGACTTTGGGTGAAATTGTCTATTCGTTTGCAATGTCATGCTACCTGTCATTCATCCGTATAGCTGCAGTATTCAATGAAAAAGCCCGGTTGTGGATAACAGGAAGAAAAGCACAAGCCAGCGTATTGTCGGATTTAAAACTCACCAAATGCATCTGGTTTCATGTATCCTCCCTCGGTGAATTTGAACAGGGACGCAACCTGATTGAATGCATCAAAAAGAATCATCCTGAAATACCCATTGTCCTGACCTTCTTTTCCCCTTCAGGCTTTGAAATCAGGAAGAATTACGCTTTTGCTGACCATATATTTTATTTACCATCAGATGGGGAAAAATCATCCGTTAAATTTATTGAGGCCATAAATCCGATATTTGCCATTTTTGTCAAATATGAGTTCTGGTATTTTTACTTTAAGTATCTCCGGCTTAAAAATATACCCGTTTTCCTGATCTCCGCAATATTCCACGACAAACATTTTCTATTTAATTCATTCTCAGGAATTTTAAAGAAAATCCCCTCTTTTGTTACACATTTTTTTGTTCAGGATGAAAAATCGGAAGAATTTCTCAGAAAAAAAGGATATACAAACGTCAGTCTTGCAGGTGATACCCGTATCGACAGAGTTCTTACCATCGTTGGCGAATCAACTGCATTCAGGGATGAAAAGATTGAAATCTTTAAAGGAACATCAAAAATCATCATTGCCGGGTCATCTTACCTGACCGAAGAAAAGTTCATTGAAGAGCGTCTGAAAAAACGCAATGTTCCGGTAAAATACATCCTGGTGCCCCATCATGTCAATTACCGGAGGTTAAAGGAATTAAAAGACAGATTTGAGGATAAAGCAATATTTTACTCTGAATCATTATCTCCGGAACAACTCATTCAAAAGAATATTCTCGTGGTTGATCTGGTTGGAATACTCAACAAGATTTACAAGTACGCAGATATTGCCCTCATTGGGGGAGGTTTCAATAAGGGAATTCATAATTTACTTGAACCAGTTGCCCACCATCTCCCGGTTATTTTCGGACCTAAAAATCATCAGAAATTTCCGGAAGCAATATGGCTAATAAACTCAAAATCAGGATTTTTAGTAAAGAATTCAATTGAGTTTTTAAAAATAACAGATTTCTTATTGGAAGGTGAAAACGCAAAAAAAACAGGGAAGATTGCTTTTATTGAAATTTCAAGCAGAAAAGGAGGAACCGGAAAAATTTATTCGTTTCTTATAAATAATTTCAAAGAGCATTTTGCAATATGATAAACAACATCGTTTTTCAAATAATGTTGGAACAAAATTTGATTTTTAAGACCAAAATTTAAAAGCATGCAAAAGTACTTTTCCATCATTCTTCTAATGTTAATTACTTCATTTTATGCACATTCACAGTCACTTACCATAAACTGGTACTCATGGAATGAAGGATACAAAAAAGCAAAACAGACGAACAAAATCCTATTGGTTGATATTTACACCGATTGGTGCGGCTGGTGCAAGAAGATGGATAAAGATACTTACACCAATATTGACGTCATCAATTTAATCAACAAATATTTTATTGCGGTAAAATTCAACCCTGAAAAAACAAATGTTTCCTACGATGTTGACGGTTCATTCTATGATGGCCGGCAATTACATGCCATGCTTGTAAACAATCAGTCAACCGGTTATCCGACTACTGTTTTCCTGTACACAAAAGAGAGAAAGCTCTACCTTCAGCCGGGTTATCAGGGGCCTGAACAGTTCGTTCAAATGCTGAACAAATACATTGAGATTCAAAAAAACGGAGAATAAAGCACAGTAAATCAATTATTTACTCATCCCCAACTTAATAATTTTCAAATTAATTTGCAGAGCGATTATTTAATGCAGTAACTTTACACGGTCAAACAGAATAGATTTTTAAGACTTCAAGAAGAATTTTATGAAATCTATAGGATCAATGTTAACTGTCTTAGTGGTGGCGCTACCCCTCCTGATAAGTGCTCAGACTCCACCTGACAACAATATTAAGTGGGTTGACTGGAATAAAGCAGTTACAGAAGCCCGTCAAAGCAACAAAATCATTATTCTTGAACTCTATACCGACTGGTGTGGATGGTGCAAAAAAATGGAGAAAGAAACCTTCGTCAATCCTGAAATTATTGAACTTCTGAATTCACATTTCATTCCGGTGAGATTGAACCCTGAAGATAAGAAAACACTGTATTCTTATCAAGGGAAAATGGTTACAGCACGTCAGTTGTTGGTTAGCTTAGAGAAAAATACTGATCAGATTAAGTATCCTGCCATTCTGTTTTTGTATCCTTCAGATTTCAGTATGGTTTACAGCGAAGAAGGTTATATAAAAGCCAACTCATTTAAACAACTTCTCAGATCGCACCTGAACAACCTTGAAAAAATGACCGCAAAATTATCGAAGGATTGACCATTTGTTTTTATTTTTGCCTAAAAAAAATATGCGACTGATCATCTTTTTCCTGCTTCTTCTTCCTCTTAATTTCCTGTCTTTTGTATGGCATTCCCCACAGGAAAATATCATCTGGCTTAAATGGGAAGATGCCTACGAAAAAGCCATAGCAGAAAACAAGATGGTTCTTCTTGAAGTTGTCACTACCGTTTGTCCCTACTGTGTAAAAATGGACAAAGAAACCTATACCAGTCCGAAAATAATTGACATGGTTAACAAGAATTTCTATGCCTGCAAGGTAAATCCCAAAGATGAAACCATTAAATATAAGTATAAAGACCAGACACTGACAGCATCTGAATTAATCAACATGCTGACGCTCAATTCACAAAATGAAGAAATCAATAAGTTCGTATATCCCACCACTATCTTTTACCTGCCTAATGAAGAAAAAACTTTTGTTGAGCCGGGATTCCAGCCTCCTGATGTATATGTTTACATGCTTTACAATTGCATCAAATACAAGGAAAGGCTTGATAAAAAGAAAAAATAACACCTATCAGGGGTTTCATGGCTAAACATTACAAAAAGAAATACATCCTTGCTGAGGATGTAGTCATTACAAGTTTATCGCATACCGGTAGAGGTATTGGCAGAATCGACAATAAAGTAGTTTTTGTAGAAGATACAGTCCCCAACGATATTGCTGATATTCAGATAGTTAAGAATAAAAAAGACTTTGCAGAAGCCAGATTGACAAATCTGAAAAAAGCTTCTGACCTGAGGATAGAGCCAACATGCAATCATTTCGGAATTTGTGGCGGATGCCGCCTGATGAACCTCCCTTATGAATTTCAGCTCAAGCACAAGGAAAGCCTTGTGATTGAAGACTTTAAGCGTATCAGCCATTTAACGGACTATAAGATTCATCCTGTTATAGGGGCTGAAAAAGTCCTTGGCTACCGCAATAAACTGGAATTTACCTTTTCAAGACATCCATGGTTTGTCAGTAAAAATGATGAGGCTGACTCACATGACGACAGAAGGGTGTTAGGCTTTCATGTCAGGGGCAGGTTCGACAAAGTGGTTGATATTCAGCAATGTCATTTACAGGAAGAGCCTGCAAACCTGATCAGAAATACCTTTGGAAAACTGGCCAGACAGTATGATTTTGAATTTTATGACCAGAAAAAAAATACAGGTTTTATTCGCACCCTAATTATTCGCATGACCAAAACTTCAGAAATCATGGTCATTGTGGTCTTTACGGCTGACCAACCGGAAATGATCAGACCATTTTTAACTGAAGCTATTCGACAATTACCGCCCATTCATTCTTTGTATTATTTTATCAATCCCAAGGTCAATGACAGTATTTATGACCTTGAACCTAATCTTTTTCACGGGAATACATACATTACAGAAAGAGCCGGACACATCAGGCTTCAGGTGGGGCCAAAATCTTTTTTGCAGACCAACAGTCATCAGGCAGAAATCCTCTACAGCCAGATTGAAAAGATTTGCGGATTAACAGGAGAAGAAACTGTTTACGACCTGTATTGCGGAGTTGGCAGCATCGGATTGTACCTCGCCCACCGATGTAAGAAAATCATCGGAATAGAAGCAATTCCGGAATCCATAGAGGAAGCCCAGGCAAATATGCAACTGAATGGAATTGACAATGCGAATTTTCTTGCCGGCCAGTCGGAAAAGGTGCTTACCCCGGACCTCATTGCTACTTACGGGAAGCCCGATGTCATAATCCTTGATCCGCCACGAGCCGGTTTGCATAAAGACCTGATTGCAACATTATGTCAGATAAAACCGGAAAAGCTTCTTTATGTCAGTTGCAATCCTTCAACTCAGGCAAGAGATGCTGCTTTATTATCCGAATCCTTTCAACTTATTGAGATTCAACCTATTGACATGTTTCCCCACACACTCCACGTTGAAAATATAGCACTATTTAAAAGCAAATGATTCTATGAATGCGCAGGAAATACTGAACAGCCTGAAGGCAGACCTGAAGTTTTACAAGAAATACATTAAAGAAGTCGCTGATGAAATTATCCGGTCAGGATATTCAAAATATCCTGTTTTTATCGCCCATCAGTTTGAGGTCAATATCGGAGAAGTAATCCTCAACCGTGATGATTTCGGGAAAACCTGGACCATCAATGCCACCATCCTTGAAGACCTTGTCGAGGAAGGGGTGGTTTTACCTGAAAAGGAAGAATATTTCAAATCGGTTTATAAAGATCCTGAAAAAAACATGTGCATCTTTCTGATTTCAGAAAAAGGAGGAAATTTCGTCTTTCTGCCCTATTCCTCGCTATGATAATCAAAACAGCTAAAATCAAATTCCATTCTTTACTTTAATCCTGATTTACTTTTTAATGTAAAATTTCAATTTTACTAAATGAAAATCATTCTAAATTATGGTACCTTTGCAGTTGAAAAAATCAATGTTATTTTCCCAATATAATGAAAGTTACAGAGCATTTAGAGAGGAACGACAAACCATTATTCAGTTTTGAAATCATCCCACCTGCACGCGGTAGTAGTGGTCAGTATATTATCGAAATTGTCGAACAGTTAAAGCAGTTTAATCCGCCATTTATTGATGTTACCAGCCATTCAGCCGAAGCATATTATGAAGAAATGCCGGATGGCAGCATCAAAAGAAGAATTAAACGTAAAAGGCCAGGGACCATAGGCATTTGCGGGGTCATTCAAAACCGCTTTAACATCGATACGGTTGCCCATATTCTGGTCAACGGATTTTCGAGGGAAGAAACAGAGGATGCATTGATTGAACTTAATTTTCTCGGCATTCACAATGTGCTTGCCCTTCGGGGAGATGAAACCAATTATGCCAAACCCCTCAACAACAATAAATCTTCAAATACCTATGCCATTGATCTTGTCAGACAAATCAATGACCTGAAAAAAGGCATTTACCTTGACGAAATCATCAATTCTTCCCCTCTCAACTTTTGCATCGGTGTTGCCGGATACCCTGAAAAACATTTTGAAGCTCCCAACATGAAAACCGACATCCACTATCTGAAACAAAAAATTGATGCAGGAGCTGAATTTATCACCACGCAAATGTTTTTCGATAATCAAAAGTTTTTTGAATTCACGGATTTATGCAGGGAAGAAGGTATAACAGTTCCCATTATTCCGGGAATAAAAATATTAAATCATAAAAGACATTTAAAATCCATCCCCAAAAACTTCCATGTCAATCTTCCTGATGCGCTGGTGGATGAAGTCATGAAAAATCCTGAACTGGCCGGAGAAATCGGAATAGAATGGGCTATACAACAATGCCAGGAACTGCTTGACCACGGAATTAACTGCATACATTTTTATGTGATGAACGACACTGCTTCTGCCATTAAAGTCATCGAACACCTGAAGTATTGATCAGATGGGCATTCATGAAATTATACAACATAGAATCCTGCTCCTTGACGGAGCCATGGGCACAATGATTCAGTCCTACAATCTGGATGAGCAAGGCTATCGTGGAAAGCGTTTCCAAAACCATCCGAAAGACATGAAAGGAAATAACGACCTGCTTTGTCTTACACAGCCACATATTATCAAAGAAATTCATGAAAAATATCTGGAAGCAGGCAGCGACATCATTGAGACCAATACCTTCAATGCCAACCGTATTTCCATGTCGGACTACGGTTTGGAGGATATTGTGTATGAACTGAACCTTGAAGCTGCGCGAATTGCCCGCCAGGCAGCGGATAGTTTTTCGATTAAAACACCCGAAAAGCAACGTTTTGTAGCCGGAGCCATAGGCCCCACCAATAAAACTGCCTCTCTTTCGCCCGATGTCAATGATCCGGGGTATCGCGAAGTAAGTTTTGACGATCTCGTAAAAGCCTATTCCGAACAAATAAATGGCCTGATTGATGGCGGAGTGGATTTGTTACTGATTGAAACAATTTTCGACACCCTGAATGCCAAAGCAGTCTATTTCGCTATAGAACAAATATTTGAAGAAAAAAATATCAGACTGCCGGTCATTGTTTCAGGTACCATCGTGGATGCAAGCGGCAGAACCCTTTCGGGACAAACAGCAGAAGCATTTCTGATTTCTTTTTCTCAGGCAGATATTTTTGCCATCGGGCTGAATTGTTCACTGGGAGCGAAAGATATGCTGCCTCACCTCAGAGAGCTTTCGGAGAAAAGTAATTGTTATACCATTGCTTATCCCAATGCGGGACTGCCCAATCAGTTTGGGGGCTATGACGAATCACCTGAAGCCATGGCAGCTCAGCTGAAAGAGTTTCTCGAACTTGGAATTGTCAATATCATAGGCGGATGCTGTGGCACCACCCCCGAACACATCAGGGCATTTTCATCATTAATTCCTTTGTTTTCACCAAGAAAAATACCTGAAATACCGCGTCTGACAAAAGTTAGCGGACTCGAAGCCCTGGTTTTTCGCCCCGATAGCAATTTTGTCAATGTAGGTGAAAGGACTAATGTAGCAGGGTCGAAGAAATTTCTCAGACTCATTCAGGAAAATAAGTTTGAAGAGGCTTTGTCGGTTGCCCGTGAACAGGTGGAAGGAGGTGCTCAGGTACTCGATGTTTGCATGGATGAAGCCATGCTCGATGCCAAATCATGCATGACAAGGTTTCTGAACCTGCTTTCTGCAGAGCCGGAAATTGCCAGATTACCTGTGATGATTGACAGCAGCAGTTGGGAAGTAATTCTTGCGGGATTAAAATGCCTTCAGGGAAAAGCCATCGTAAACTCAATCAGTTTAAAAGAAGGGGAAGAAGTTTTTCGTAAAGAAGCAAAAATTATCAGGCGTTTCGGGGCAGCAGTCATTGTTATGGCTTTTGACGAAAAAGGTCAGGCCGATAACCTTGAACGCAGGATAGAAATTTTCAGCAGAGCCTATCGGATTCTGACAAGGGAACTGAATTTTCCTCCGGAAGACATTATTTTCGACCCGAACGTACTTGCCATAGGAACCGGAATTGCAGAACACCGCAATTATGCCGTGGATTTTATTCGAACTGTTGCCTGGTTGAAAGAAAATTTCCCCTATTCCAAAGTAAGCGGAGGCGTTTCCAATTTATCTTTCACATTCAGAGGAAACGAAACAATCAGAAGAGCCATACATTCCGTATTCCTTTTTCATGCCATCAGGGCAGGAATGGATATGGGTATCGTCAACCCTTCACAACTGGATGTTTATGACAGCATACCACCAGATTTACTGCAACTTACTGAGGATCTGGTTTTAAACCGCAGAGAAGATGCCACCGAAAGACTGCTTGATTATGCTGCACATCATCACGACACTGAAAAGAAGGATAAAAAAGAAGAAGAATGGCGTCAAAAACCGGTCAGGGAAAGATTGAGTTATTCACTCGTCAAAGGAATTACAGACTTTATTGAGGAAGATGTTGAAGAATGCCGGAAAGGCTACCAATATGCACTCGAAGTCATTGAAGGGCCGTTGATGGATGGGATGAATATTGTTGGCGAACTGTTTGGCTCCGGAAAGATGTTTCTGCCGCAGGTTGTCAAAAGCGCTCGTGTGATGAAAAAAGCAGTTTCAAATCTCACACCTTACATTGAAGAAGAAAAAATCAAAAGCGGGAATCAGAAACCAGCCGGAAAAGTATTGCTGGCAACGGTCAAGGGAGATGTTCATGATATCGGGAAAAACATTGTCGGAGTGGTATTGGCCTGCAACAACTATGAAATCATCGACCTCGGGGTCATGGTACCAAAGGAAATAATTCTTGATACAGCCATCAAAGAAAAAGTGGACATTATCGGGTTAAGCGGGCTCATTACACCTTCTCTCGAAGAAATGGCCAGAATAGCAGAAGAAATGCAGAGGCGGCAGATGAATATACCTTTGCTGATAGGAGGAGCCACGACTTCAGAAGTACATACTGCTGTCAAGATTGACCCGGCTTATGCTCATGCTGTTGTCCATGTCAAGGATGCATCGACCAGCGTGCAAACAGTCTCTTCCCTGCTTTCTGAAACGCAGAAAGAGGAGTACGTGAAGAATGTAAAAGAGAAATACCGTCAGATTCGTGAAATACACAGCGGCAGACAATTAACAAAAAAATACCTTTCGCTCAGCGAAGCCAGAAACAGGCGGCTTAATATCAGATGGGAAGATTATCAAGCAGTTAAGCCTTCTTTTTTGGGTTTTAAAGCCATCACAAATTATCCTTTGGATGAAATTGCCAGATATATTGACTGGACATTCTTTTTCCTTGCCTGGCGACTGGAAGGCAGATACCCCGAAATATTAAATGACAAGGTAAAAGGAGAAGAAGCCAGAAAATTGTTTAATGACGGGCAGAAACTTTTGCAGGAAATCATTGACAAACAAATGTTGCAGGCAAATGCCGTTTTCGGATTCTGGCCTGCTGCTGAAGAAAAAGACAATATTCTGCTGTTTCAGAATGAATCAAAATCTGAGATTGTTGCTACGCTGCATTTCCTCAGGAATCAACAGGATAAAGGGGAAAACACCCTTAATCTTTCCCTTGCCGATTATGTTCCACCTCTAAACAGTCCTTTCACAGAATATCTGGGAGCTTTTGCCGTAACAACAGGTCTGGGCATTGAAAAACGGGTCAAAGAGTACGAAGAACAACATGATGATTATCAGGCTATTATGCTAAAAATACTTGCAGACCGTCTTGCAGAAGCATTTGCCGAATTGCTGCATGAAAAAGTCAGGAAGGAATTCTGGGCTTATGCCACTGATGAAAACCTTAGTCTGGAAGACCTCTTAAAAGAAAAATATCAGGGAATACGCCCCGCTGTTGGCTATCCCTCTATTCCAGATCACAGCGAAAAACGGGTTTTGTTTGATCTGCTTCAGGCAGAAAGACAGGCAGGTATCAGCCTGACCGAAAGTTTTGCCATGTATCCTGCTGCCTCTGTTTCGGGTTATTATTTTGCCCATCCCGAAGCCAAATATTTTATCATTGATAAAATTACCAGAGAGCAGGTGGAAGATTATGCTGAAAGAAAAGGAATCAGCATGGCTGAAGCTGAAAAATGGCTTGATACGGTTTTGGGATACTAAACTGTTGAAAACTTTTACCTCCGGTCAATATTAATTCCTTTTTTATCTTTGCCTGAACTCAAAAAGACTATCACATGAAAAAAGCACTGATAATTCTGGCCTTAATTTCAGCCACATCATTTATCGGCAAGGCACAACTTTATTATTTCGGAGCAAAAACCGGCCTTGTTTTCACCCACATGACCAAAGGCTACCTTGGGAAATCATGGGAAGATCGCGGAGGCACCAAATATTTGGCAGGTGTTTCTTTCGATTATTTCGTCAATGATTATTTTTCACTGGCCCCTGAACTTCTTTTTTTCAGAAAAGGGACAGAAAAATATAAGCATGAAGACAGCAACACCATTGAAACGAGAAGCGATATTTACAAATTCAGCTACCTTCAACTCCCATTGACAGTGAAAGCAAAAATCCCATTCGACAGGTTTAATCTTTTTGGGATGGCCGGTCCTTATGTGGCTTTTCTGATGGGTGGTATGGCATCGGAACAGGGAACTGCCATCATAGGAAAAAGGGAGATGATTCTCAAAGACTTTTTTGAAGAGCGGAAACAGGATTTTACCCGTTTTGACATAGGTTTTGACCTCGGAGCAGGTGCTGAAATAGATGCCGGGCCCGGAAGGGTTTTGCTGCTACTTCGTTATGACATTGGTTTTATTGCCGTTGCCAAAGACCAGGCAGTTTCTCCCTATCAGTACAAAAGTTTCGGTGCCAACCGGGCATGGTCGATTGAAGCAGGTTATATTCTCAGGTTTGATTGATAAAAAACCTTCGTTGTTACTGTTCAGCTATCCCATTGTGTTTAATATCAATAATTTATATTTTCCTAAAAAGAAATAAACCGCTAATTCTCGCTAATGAAACGCTAATTTTTGCGAAGATCAGCGGTCTAATCTGCGTTTATTCGCGGTAACAATAACAATTGGCAGCTGAACAGTAACCTTTCGTTTTATTTATCCTTTTTCCTCAGCGGACTAACTTTCCCAAGCAAATCAAACCAGAATAGTGCTCCCAGAGAAACGGCAAAAGCTGTTATCAATAAGCCAAAGAATTTTGCCAGCCATTCGAGAATGAACATATAAAGACAGTCTCCTTTTTTGTATTCAGGGTAGTTTCCTTTTATCCAGCCCATGGGAATATCCAGTTTATCAATCTCAGTTACAACCACCTTAATATCTTTTACCACCTCTTCCGGCTTTTTGGTGATGACGGTATCGCTGTCGGTAACAAAGGAATCCGAAGGGTTTGAAAAAGTATCCAGTTCCATGGTTATTTCAGCATTCTTATCTTCATTTAGCGTTATACCGGATTCATCTGTGCTGTCAGTTTTGAAGATTATTACTTTCTTTTCTACTTTAGCTGTGTCGGCCAGGTAATTTTGTGCAGCATCTGCATTGAATTTTGCTTTTTCCTTGTTTTTAAACATATCCCGTGCAATCTGCATACTATCGATATTGAAACCAACGGAAATCAGGGCTGCTATGTAAAATGACCACAGTTTCGCATGACGCCTGTACCAACCTGACACTCTATCCATCGACTGGTCAAATATCTTTTCAAGCTCAGCCTGAAGCTTTTCAAGGTTATCAACCCCGCTCTGAAAAAGATGGTCGAGTAAAGTGCTTAATTCCCCTTTTTCCTCATTTTTTGCAATCTTTTCTTTGATGGCTTTGAAATCAATTTTTCCCTCTCCAAGCACAGAAATTAAGGCTTTGGCAAAATTTTCCGAAGGTATGTATGAAGGAAATTCCTTCTTCTTCCTTCTTAAAACTTTAATAAAAGAAGATTCCTGTAGTTTCGGAAATAATTCCTGCCATTCTTCATCATAAAACATAAGCCCGAGAGCCCTTTTAAGGTGTCTGGCTCTTTGCCTCCGGAAAGTAAAAAAGAATTCATTGACACCTGTTACCACCAGTGCCAGCAATAAATACAAAAAAATCATTGACAATACAATGTCGAGTAAAGTTGAATTAAACATAGCTAATCATTTAGAATTGTCCAACCAGTCTTGAATAATCAAATGCCGGACTCATGTCCGATTTATCTTTTCTGAAATTTGCATGTGATAAAATTCCTTTGAATTGTCTGATTTCCAGCAGGGTAAGCGTTTCAAAGCGTCTGTTTTCAGGTAAAAATACATGCGGAATATTGTATCGATTCGTCAGAAACTTCAGAAGTTTGATGAGGCTTTCATATTGTGCATCGGTGAAGGTGGCAAAATAGCTGTATCCTCTCCATGCCACATCCAGCACTTTGTAATACTGCGTTTCTGTCAGATGACAGTAAAGATTGCCATAATAATCATAGAGATTGTCGCCATTGAGCCGGAGCGGCCCGATGTTACTGATTTCAATACCGATGGAAGCCTTGCTCATGCTTTCATTTCCTCCGACAGAATTTCCTCCGAGATGATATGACCAGTATTTTGAAGCAAATAGATTATAAATGCTTCCATCCCTGCCCAGAACAAAAGGTACAGAAACGTGATAGTTTGGTTTGGTGAGTGTTGTAATATCACTTTTCAGATATCCAGCTGTATGGTGCAACACAATCTTTTCTTTTGCCGGTGTATCTTTAAAGAAATAAGATTCATCGGGAATTTCAGGCATACATCTGATAAAATCAATTTTTTCGGATGTGCCGGGGATATCAAGTGAGAAAGGCGATAAAAACATTCTACGGCCATTATTATCGGTCAGTTTCGCCTTAAAATCAGACTCATGTTTTAAAATTTCAATTGCTTTCATATTTTTCCCTGTTCAGTTTTTCTTCATCCAAAGCAAATAATATTGGCAGAATGAGTAAACAATAATATATGCCTGTAAAAAATAACCTCTCAAAGATAATAATAAAAGACAAACTCCTGTTTCAGGTCAGCAAAGTAAGATGCTGAAAAGAGCTTAAAATGGCCTTAATCCCCTCTATCCGGCAAAAAAATGATAAAACCAGCAGACTGTTTCAATACCGTTAAAAAATTGTTTCAGCGGAAAATTTTCATTGGGAGAATGGATTGCATCTGCTTCAAGTCCGAAACCCATCAGGATTGATTTAATACCTAGTTTTTCTTCAAAAGTAGCAATAATCGGGATGCTTCCACCGCTACGGAAAGGAACAGGATTTTTACCGTAAACTTTGAAGTATGCCTTTTCAGCAGCCTGATAAGCCGGTAAATCGATCGGAGAAACATAAGCCTGGCCTCCATGCAGTTTTTTGACCTCAACCCTGACACTGTCGGGGGCAATGCTTTTAAAATGCTTCTCAAATAAGTTACTGATTTTCTCATAGTTCTGATTTGGTACGAGACGCATGGATATCTTGGCATAAGCTTTAGAGGGCAAAACGGTTTTAGCTCCTTCACCAGTATAACCGCTCCAGATACCATTTATATCAAGTGTCGGGCGAATGCCGGTTCTTTCTATGGTGGAATAACCATCTTCTCCTTCTACTTCACGGATGTCGAGTGCTTTTTTATATTCCTCAAGGCTGAAGGGTGCTTCCGACATTTTTTTACGCTCTTCTTCACTGATTTCCAATACATCGTCATAAAAACCCGGGATGGTGATTCTTCCTTTTTCATCTTTCAGAGAAGCAATCATTTTGCAAAGGACATTGGCAGGATTGGCTACCGCACCGCCAAACAACCCGGAATGCAGATCGCGATTGGGACCGGTTACTTCAACTTCCACATAGCTCAATCCACGAAGCCCTGTGGTGATGGAAGGCACATCTTCGGCAATCATTCCGGTATCGGACACGAGGATGACATCAGCTTTCAGCATTTCCTTGTTTTTCTCACAAAATTCAGCCATGGAAGGAGAGCCTACTTCCTCTTCCCCTTCAATCATGAACTTGACGTTGCACTTCAGATTGCCTGTTTTAAGCATCGTTTCAAAAGCTTTTAACTGAATAAAGCTCTGCCCTTTGTCGTCATCGGCACCACGGGCAAAAATCTTGTCTTCCCTGATGACAGGTTCAAAAGGAGAAGATTTCCAAAGTTCAACCGGATCAACAGGCATGACATCGTAATGGGCATACACCAGAACAGTCGGCCAATCCGGGTCGGTAATTTTTTCCCCATAAACAACCGGATTACCACTGGTTGATATCACTTCAGCTCTGCCGGCACCCGCTTTCAGCATACTTTCTTTCCAATATTCCGCAGCTTTCAGCATGTCGCTTTTATGTTCCGACAAAGAACTCACCGATGGAATCCGGATCAATCCAAACAAATCGTTTAAAAAGCTTTGTTTATGCTCGTCTATAAAATTCTTGACCTTTTCCATTTTATCCTATTTAAGTTTTTTCTGTTTGTTTTTCAATGCTTTGATACTATCAATTTTTTCCTGATCCATGGCAGGATGTTTAACCTCAAATTCAATGTTACCTTCCTGACCAACACTACCGGAATCAATCTGAGGAATACCGTCTTCAATGATGACATCAGTATAGTTTTCCATCTCCATCACCGGTTCGGGTGAGCTGATTTTCTGATTTTTACAGGAAAACAGCAGCAAAAGGCTAATCAGATACCACCATTTTTTCATACATGATTTGTTTGTTTTCACGACTTATTCTGACAAAATATATCCCCGGTTTCAGAGCCAGGCTGTTAAATGAAAATATAGCTTTCCCCTGTCTGACATAATCCCTGAAAAGTGCAGTTACAAATTTACCGTCAGCCTGAACCAAAGAAATCTCAAGCATTCCGGCTTCCCTGACGTCAAAACTCAGCTGAAAAGTTTTGACTACCGGATTGGGATATATGTTCACTGTGTGGTCTTCAGGTTTTATCTCTTCATTTATTTCAGTAATCTGATTATCAGCAACTTCTGCTATAAAATTTTTATAGCGATAGGGCTTTAACACCGGTGGCTTGACGGAATTATCGGAGATATTGGCTCCGTATGCACCGCTGATCCAGATTCGCGGGGCTGATGTATTGTGTTTCCGGCATATACCCGTATAATCCCCCCATCGTTCATTTTCATCCGACAGTATATTAACATTTGTCAGTCCGTTTTTTAAAACCACATAATTGGAAAAATTCATCTGGTCGTCACAACTGACAACTGCTAATCCCGGGAAATGAGTAGCAGAAGCAAACAAAAAGGCAATCATTACATCCTTTGAAGGATCATTTTCTGGAGAAGAAGAAACTACAGCAGGATAGGCATAATCTACAGAAGCATTGGCAAACATTTTTGATGAAAATTTCATCGTTTTCAGATTCAATCTGTTGTAATTGATTGCGTTATATGTTTGGTTATATTCTGAATGAAAAACAAAATGAATAATCCCCTCTCCGTTTGAAATCTGATAAAAAGCATTCTGAATACGGCAATCGCCAATATCCAGAAGGCCGGGATCAATATCCTGACTGGCACGCTTTTGTACGGCATCACCTGCCAGATAATAGGTATTTGTTGTCAGTGAAAATGATTTCAGTTGAGGATTGCTCCCCAGTTTATTTGTAATTTCATAGAGATAGATTTTATTACTGTTGCCGGCATTTTTATTTGAAAGGAGATAAAAAACCGGTCCGTAATTTCCTTGCTTGCCATAGGAAACCGGACAGATACTAAAAGGTTTTCCTCCATCAGCGTCAGAGAGGTTGTTCCAAAGTTTCCAGATAAGTGTTTTTCCCTGATAACCATTGCTTTTCGTCATCTGAATAATAACAGATTCAGAAAAACCACCTTCATCATTTTTAAAAATATTTCCGGTAATAAACAAGTCGTCATTGGAAATGCCAATTTTGGGAAAATCGAACCATTTAAAGGCATAAACGGAGCTTAGAGTCGTCACAGGAAACTGATAAACGTACCAGCCATTCAGAGGATTATTCGTTTTGCTGAAACAAACTATCACTCTCGATGTTGAAGAATGGCTGCCATGCAAAAGGACAAAAATAAAGCGGTCGGCACCGGAATCATATATCACCTGCGGATCATATAGCTTTGATTTCAGATTGGTATCGCCCAGAAAATCAAAAAAAGTCTTTGAAAAAAGCTCCGTGCCCGAAGTGTTGTAATACCTGATGTTTGAATTGATGGCACTGACGATAATGCCTCCGTTGGAAACCGCAAGGGTGTTGTCGGTGGGAGTACCTTCGAGGGCAATGTTAGCTTCAAAGGTTTTAAAGACAGATGGAGCATCTGCCAAGGGCTGCAAGAGGTTTTGTTCCTGATAAAAGGAATCGTGAGTAAGCTGAAGTTTCAGATTGTTTTTAAGCTGTTTGATGGTATTTACAGAATTCTCTTCAAATGCACCATGTCTTGTTTTTTCAGGATAAAAGACAAATGTTCGTATCCAGTCAGTCTGTCCGGAATGATTTATTTCTTTTGACAGTTCAAGTGTATTGATTTCATTATCAGAAGGAATGGCTAAAAAATGTTCTGCCATGTTCTCATCAACGGGATAGGAAATATGCTGCGAATACAAATACGGAATGCAGCTTATGAGAAGGAAAAATAAAAAGGCTAAAACTCTGGAAATCATAATAGTTGTAATTTAACGTAAAAAACCGGTTGCCAGGATTACTTAACTTTACCGGGCTTAACAGGTTCGGGCTGTTGCTTTGATTTATCCTGTTTTACCGGTTGGGGTTGTGTTTTTGATTTATCCTGTTTTACCGGCTGAGGTGTTGTTTTCTGCGGAGAAGGCGACCTGACCTGAGATTTGCTGTCCTGAAATTCTTTCTGCTGTTTGGGGTCCATATTGGCAACCAGCCATTCTTCCATTCTTTCCTGGACATATTTAAAGGCGGCTGGCGGAATAAGTCCGTTGGTCTGATGTATAAATAACACATTACCGCTTCTGCCATTTAAAAAGAGATTATAGTTATAAGTAATTTTAGGATTGGAGGTATAAATATAAATGGGCTTCATATAAAAACCATCAAAACCAGCTTTTACCCGCTGTTCAATATCTTTCTGAGAAGCCATTTCATAAGCAGTAAGTTTCCAATTCATTTTAAGATAGGTATTCATCTTGTCATTTTTCTTGGCAAAGCCCTTCACATCTTTCTCGTACTTGGCAAACAGAAAGACCTTGTTCCTGAGTTTTTCGGAAAACTGCCTGAGGTCAGCTTCATATTTATTTTTATGGCCACGGTAGAGCGGTTTAGCTTCATTTCCGTAATAACCTGAATTGACAGCCAGTTGATACTGAAGCATATTAAACATGAGTTTCAGGTCGTCAAAGCTGGTCAGCCATAAGCCATTGATGGGAACACAGGCCAGAATTTCATATTTTGGTTCAACTGTGGCTATTTCGGCATAATAGTTATCGTAATAATCTTTTGTGTAATAAAGCAAAACAACATTTTTGTCTTTTGATTTTTTCATATCATCGAGGAAAAAATCTTTTACCTGGAACTCAAAATAATCAAAACAGGAGGCTTTTATGGCACTGTCAACCATACGTTTCCACTCCCGCTCTTTCTGAATGTCGGTTTTAAATGCCTTAAATACCGTCATATCGGCATTTTTTACCGGGATTTTTTCTGCCGGAAGAATCAACATTGTCCTTCCCTTGACAAGTTTCTGGTCGAAGTTTTTGACTATTTTTGGCCCGAATTGTTGTGGTAAAACTGCTACTGAGCAAAACATCAGTAAAATAAAGAGGGTAAATGCTTTATTAATACTCATTTTTCTTAAAATTATCTCGTTTTATTTCGTTGGCTAAAATACAAAAATTATAAAACCGGAAATTTTTTTTTGAAGGTCAGGGTTGTTGAAGGGAAATCTCTTTAAATTTATTCCTTTTTTCTGATATTGATCACCTTACATTTTCTCCGGCATTTCTATTCCCAGTATTCCTGAAAGCTTTCTCAGCACCAGCGATACTGCCCAACTCATCACAATCCTGAAAGCCTTTTTGTCTTCATCAGTTTCGTTAAGAATAGGATAATCGTGGTAAAATTTATTGTAAAGCTTGGCCAACTGATAAATATACAGGGCAATGACAGAAGTATCAAGTCTTTGTTCAGCGACTGCAAGGCTCTGACCGAGAAAATAAATTTTCTTTAAAATTTCCTTTTCCTCGTCTGAAATCCGGACATTCAGATTATATTGAAAATCAAAGGGTTTTTCGATGCTCCCTTTCCGGAAAACGGATTGTATCCGGGCATGTGTATATTGTATGAAAGGACCTGTGAATCCCTGAAAATCAATGGATTCCTTGGGATCAAACAAAATACGCTTTTTACTGTCTGTTTTCAGAATGAAGAACTTAAGTGCTCCCATTCCGACCATTTCACTCAATATTTTTTGCTCTTCCTGGTCAATTTCAGCCGATTTTCCTGATTCAGCCATGTACTGAAGCGCAGTTTCCTGCATCTTATCCATCAGATCATCTGCATCAACCACGGTACCTTCCCTCGACTTCATTTTACCTTCAGGCAAATCGACCATGCCGTATGAAAGGTGGAAAATGCTTTCAGCATAAGGCCTTCCCAGCTTTTTCATCACGGTTTTCAACACATTGAAATGATATTCCTGCTCATTACCAACTACATAAACCATCACATCGGGCTGATAGTCGTAATAACGAAGTTCGGCTGTGCCTAAATCCTGAGTAATGTAAACAGAGGTACCATCAGCACGCAGGAGAAGTTTTTCGTCAAATCCATCGGCACTCAGGTCAACCCAAACGGAATTATCTTCTTTTCTGTAAAAAATCCCCTTTTCAAGCCCTTCATCCACAATGGCTTTCCCAAGCAGATAAGTATCTGATTCATAATAAATTTTGTCAAAGCTGATTCCAAGTCTTCTGTAGGTCTCATCAAAACCCGCATACACCCAGTCATTCATCATTTTCCATATCTTCCTGACCTCCGGATCATTTTTTTCCCACCTGATAAGCAACTGCCGGGCTTCTTTCATTACTGAAGACAGATTTTCAGCATCTTCTCTGCTAATACCCAGGGATATTGACTGCTCAATTTCTGCTTTGAGCATTTTATCAAATTTCACATAGTAATTGCCAACCAGATGATCCCCTTTGATTCTCAATGATTCAGGAGTCGGATGGGTTTCGTCTTTCATCCATGCAAGCATAGACTTACAAATGTGAATTCCCCTGTCGTTGACAAGGTTGACTTTCACCACCTGATGTCCCCGCAGTTTCAGAAATTCACTCAACGACTGTCCCAGTAAATTATTCCGGATGTGTCCTAAATGAAGAGGTTTATTGGTGTTGGGCGATGAATATTCTATCAGGTATTTTTGCGGGAGGCTTGTTTTTTCAATAGGAATGTGCTGGTCCTTTTGTATCTCCTTCAGGTGTTTTAGCCAAAAGCTGACTTTTATGACCAGGTTCAGAAAGCCTTTGACGATATTAAATCTTTCAATAAAATCAAGATTTTGTGTCAGATATGCAGCAACCTCTCCGGCTGTTTGTTCAGGCTTTTTACGACTGAATTTCAACAGGTTAAACAATACAATGGTCAGGTCTCCTTCAAAACCCGGGTCGGTTTCTTCCACCTGCACCATAGCGGTTTCTATTTTTGTCTGATACACTGACAGAAAAGCATCCTGAACAGTTTGCTTAAGTATCTGATTGATATTCATTATGCTGAATGATTTTAACTTACGGGAGAGCCGGGCTCTTTGGCAAAATCTTTTAAAACCTGTTTGTCCATCCATGCCGGGAATAGAGGATTAAGCAGACGTACTGCCAGCCCTGTTTTATCAGTGATGAGAAACAGTTTTCTTTTTAAGATGGCCTTAACTATTTTTTTAGCTACTTCTTCAGATGTCATCAGTTTCTTTTCATCACGAGGGGTTTCTCCCTGCTGTTGCCCGAGATGATTCAAGGCAGTTTTACGAATATTGGATTGAGTAAATCCGGGAGAAGCAATCAGTACATGCAGGCCCGTTTTCAGATTTTCTGTTCTGACGGATTCAAGGAAACCTGTGATGGCAAATTTTGATGCTGAATAGCCGGTCCTTCCGGGCAGTCCGCGAAAACCTGCTGTGGAAATAACACCTGCAAGGGTTCCTTTTGATTCAATCAGGTAAGGTAATGCATATTTGGAGCAATAAACCGTTCCCCAGAAATTTATATCCATTACCTTTTTGATGACATCTAACTGACAATCTTTAAATACCGCACGCATGGATATTCCGGCATTATTGATCAGAATATCGATCTGACCGAAATATTCAACAGTTTTTTCAATCAGGTTTCTGCAATCTTCTTCGAGGCTGACATCCGTTTTCACTACAAGGGTTTTGATGTCAAATTTCTGACGGATATCTTTCTCAATCTCCACAAGTTTTTCTTCCGATCTGGCCGATAAGACTACATTACAGCCATTTCGTGCCAATTCATAAACAAGACTTTCCCCTATGCCTGAGGAAGCCCCCGTAACTACCGCAACTTTTCCGTACAACATGATTACTTGATTTTTAATTTTTGCCCTGACTTAATGTTGTTGTCAGGCAGGTTATTCAAAGATTTTATGCTCTCTACCGAAACACCGTATTTTTTTGAAATACTGAACAATGTTTCGCCCGGGACAACTACATGAAAAATCTCATCACCGGAAGGTTTAGGGGTTGCAGCCGGAACGGCCGGTTGAACCTGTGGCGTTTGTGCCTGCCCCGTTCCCACAATAAGCTTTTGCCCAACCTGAATATAATCAGAGGTCAGATTGTTCCACTGTTTGATCTGAGTAACAGTAACTCCGTATTTTCTGGCAATGGAAAACAAGCCTTCTCCCGCCTGAACGATATGATAGGTTTCATTACCTGAAGCTGTAACTTTAGGTTCGGTTTTAGGTGCCGGTGTTTCTGCCGGTTTCTGATAAACAGGATTTTCCGGCTGTTTTACAACGGGTTTCTTAATAATCAGCGCATCCGGATTGTCGAAACCGTCTTTGGTTGTTTTAGGGACTGTAGTTTCCGTTTTCACCTCAGGTACAGAAATTATTATTTTCATTCCGGGATAAATTTTCTGTGAAGTAAGATGGTTGAGGCTGATGAGTTTAAATACGGTTGTGTTATTCTTCTGGGCTATGGTATAAAGGTCTTCTCCTGCCTGTGCCACGTAAAAAACAGTGTCGGACCTGACTGCCGGTGTTGCAATTTTGGGTTCTTCAGGCGTTTCAGTGGGTTCAAAAGCAGTGGTTCCCTGACCGACAATCAGTTTATCTCCCGGACTGATATTATCCCCTGTCAGGTTGTTCCATTTCTTTAGATTTTCAACAGAAACACTATATTTTTTTGACAGGGAAAAGAGTGTTTCACCAGCTTGAACGACATGCATATTGACAGCAGCAGGCGGCTCACTTTCTTTTGTAACTTCATTAGCTTTGGTTGGCTCAGGTTCTTTAATGGTCGTCTCCTGACCGGGCTTTTTTTCTTCATCTTCAAAAACAACAACCGTCTTTGTTTCGGGAGTTATCACTTCTACAGGTTCTTCTGTCCCCTCTTTTTGATTCTCAGGTTGCACCACAGGTACTTCTTCAAATACATTTTCCTTGACTTCCTGCTTGTCTTCAGTTACCCGTTTTTCTTCTTCCTGAACAACCGGCTTTTGTTCTGCAACAGGCTCTTCGGGTTTGATCACTCTTGTCTCGGCAGGTTCTGTGCGCTTTTGCCGTAAATAAAGTATTTCACCTACGGCAGGCTCTTCTCCAGGTTTCAACAGGTTTTTTTCATACAGACTGGCTAGTTTTATTCCGTATTCCTGTGAAACAGAGTACATCCTGTCTTCTTTTCTGACGATATGATAAGATTCTTTAGCCGTTGTCTTTTTGGGTGCCAGATAAACTATCTGTCCTTCCTTTAAAGGCTTTTGCTCTGTTAAGTCGTTGTATTCAAGCAACTTAGCCAGACTGATTCCATTCCTTTTGGCAATGAGTGCATAGGTATCACCCTGCTTGGCCTGAATAGCCGGTATTCCGTTGTATTTAAACTGCTGATCGGCAACCGGAGCCGGCTCGGTGCTATAACCTTTTGGTAAGGCAACATCATAAATTGTCAATTGATTTTTTTCTATCAAATCTATCAGAAGTTCGGCATAATTTCTTCTGGTAGCGTATCCGGCTTCTTTCAGTCCTTTTGCCCATCCCTTATAATCAAGAATATCAAGCTGAAAGAGAGCTGCATACCTTGCATTGCCTGTCAGATAATCAGAATGGTCGATAAAGGACTCCTGAACCGTTTTGTATTTTCTGAAACATTCGTTGGTCTGATCGTCATCAAAATAAATAGATTCTCCTTTCCAGTCTTTTCCGCATTTTATTCCAAAATGATTGTTGGCTTTGGTTGCCAGATAACTGTTTCCACTTGCCGACTCGAGTATTCCCTGAGCCAATGTGATACTGGCAGGAACTTTTGATCGTTTCATCTCACTGATGGCCAGATCCCTGTATTTTTTAATGTACTTTTGCGTTGCGTTCAGTTCATCATCACTTTTTCCGGCATAGGGATCCTGATAAGCCGGTGTATTTTTGCCTGAGTCATCGGGCGGTTTCGACACATTGGTCTTTGTAGCCTTGCATCCCTGTAAAAGCAGCAAACACAGCAACGGAGTGATATACAATAATTTAGCCCTAGTCTTCATAACATTATTTTTTTATTTCAGACGACAACTTTTGTCTGTTTTTATAAATCAACAAACTCATTTCTTTTTCATCCATTACATCATTGACCGTTTCCAGAACAGCCATTGCGTCTATATGATTAACCATTTTAAAATATTCATGCTTAGATAAAACATAACCCAAATCCATCAGGTTTCGTGCCTGATTTTGCATCACAAGTCCGTAGTTTTCGCGATACATGGCATATTGACTCAACATCTGACGTTTGGCACGGTTGAGTTCAAATGAAGATAATTTGTTTTCCCTGAGTTTTTTCAATTCCTTGCTGACAAGCGAAATACTTTTATCGAGATACTGTATATCCGTTCCATACTGTATGGTAAAAGAACCTGAATCGAGATAGGCATTGTAGCCGCTTGAAATGTTGTAGGCAAATGCATGTTTCTCCCTTAGGATAACATTCAGCCTCGAACTCATCCAGTCGCCTCCGAGAATATTATTAATCAGCGATAAAACAATACGTTTCTTTTCTTTCAGCGGATAGGCCCGATTGCCCAAAATAACCTGAACCTGTTGATAATCTTTATCTTTGGTATGTCTGAAAGGTTCATAGTTACCGACTGAAACAAACTCATTTTCCGGAGAAGCATCCTTCAATATCAGCAGATATTTATTGATGATATTCTCGAGTTTTCTAAAACTGATAGACCCGACAACAGAAAAGATCATATTGCCAGGATAATAAAATGATTTCCAGAAATTTACAACATCGTCACGTCTGAAATTACTAACCGTTTCAATTTTTCCGAGAATGTTGTGCCCAAGAGGATGATTGTTGAATAAGAGGCCTGTAAACTCATCATAAATGGTTTCTTCAGGATTGTCTTCATACATCTCAATTTCTTCGATGATGACTTTTTTTTCTTTTTCAAGTTCATTTTCAGGGAACAAGGGATTAAAAACCAGATCGGTCAGCAGGTCAACGGCCCTTTCGAAATATTGCTTAAGCGAAATTGCATAGAAACAGGTTTTTTCACGCATGGTAAAGGCATTCAGCTCTCCACCCACCGATTCAAGCCTTGTCAGAATTTTACCTGACGACCGCTTTTGGGTGCCTTTAAACAGGCTATGCTCAATAAAATGAGCCATGCCATTATCTTTCTCGCTTTCATATCTGCTTCCCGTGCCAATCAGGAATCCGCAGTAAACAATACCGCTTTTGGCAGTGGGAGTAAAAACGATACGCAGTCCGTTGGGCAACTCATAGAGATAAGTA
>JAAYUY010000252.1 GCA_012517435.1 Sphingobacteriales bacterium
CCTGTTCCGCCAAAATGAACCGGAATGTTCATCTTAACCTGATAAAGTCCTTCTTTCGATTTATTCTGAAGAATTTTTTCCGTTATCGTTCTGATTCGGGCATCCTCCACAGTAAAGCCTGTATCTGCCAGAAAAACAAGCTTATGAATGGGATGCGATGCACTTTTATGACTGTTCAGTACTGCCGCAGGCCAATCTTTTAATTCTTCAATGATGGCATCTGTCTTTTCTAAATCTTTATTATCCGGTATCAAAACAATGTTTTATAGGTTGATCAAATCCGATATTGAAAAAATGAAAATTTTATTCTTAAAATACAGAAAATCAAACAATTATAAATCACAGTAACCTATGGTCACATACCAGTCAATTCATCATTGGCGGCAGGCAGACATTCAGTTCCTGAAATTCCTTCTGTAAACCGGTTTAAAAGGACTGATTCCTTTTCACAATTCTGAAAACTTTGTTAATGCCTGCTCCGTTTATTCTCAGTAAGTAAGTCCCGGCAGCAAAAGTACTCATATCAATCTGATAAAGATTGCCTTGAAGGTGAGTTAGCTCCTCCCTTCTGATTTCTCTTCCAAAAACATCCAAAAGACTGATAACCAAATAACTGTCATCTCCCTGATAATGAATGTAAAGGACTTCACCGGCAGGATTCGGAAAGACAGCAACTGAATTTGATTCCTTAGGTTCAGGAAGGGAAACATGTTTCTGAATACTGATGGTAATACTGTCGGAGCCTTCGCAGCTATCCTTAACCACTTTAACCCAGAAAACAAATACCCCTGTGCCGAATCTGACAGAATCCACTGTAATCTGCTGCGTAGTTTCTCCGGTTGACCAATGATATGAATCAAATCCGCTTCCGGCATCCAGAATTTTTTGGTCGGTATTGTAAAGGGTATCATCTTCACCGAGATTAACCTTAGGATGGGGTTTGACCGTTACCTCATGAATGACGCTGTCTTCACAGGCTTTCAGGGATACTGCCCTTAGTTTTACCTGATATACTCCTGCCGAGGAATATTGATGCGAGTTGTGCTGGTAATAATTGGTAGTGCCGTCACCCAGATCCCAGAAATAACTCAGTGTGCCGCTGCTGATGGTCGAAGTGTTGGTAAACTCAAAATGATTCCCGTTCAGACATTGCCTGTCGTTGCTGATGGTGAAAGAAGCTTTGGGCTGCGGAAATACAAAGAGGGTTTTACTGACGGAATCTTTACATCCCTTATTACTTTCCACCAGCAGTTTATATTTATAAGTTCCTGCTTTGGGATACTGATAAACAGGATTTTGTAAAACTGAAGTACTTCCATCGCCAAACGACCATTTCCATTTGGTAATTGAATCAGAAGCTATGGTTGAGAGGTCGGTGAATGAAAACAAATTGCCCCTTTCACATTGAGCAGAATCATCAACACTTATTTTGGCCCTGGGTGCAGGATTGACATATACCTGAGTGGAGACAGAATCCTTACACCCAAATATGGAAGATACAACCAGTTTAACCTCGTAAATGCCATATTTATCGTAGCTGTTAGAGGGATTGATATTGTTGGAAGTATGGCCATCTCCGAAGCTCCAGGCATAAGAAGCGCCTCCGGTGGAGGAATTTGAAAAATTGAAGAAATTATTATCAAGGCACTGACTGGCCTGATTGACCGAAAAAGAGGCTTTAGGTAGTGGATAAACATCAATATCTTTTGAAATGCTGTCCTGACAACCAAAAGCCGACTCCGTAATCAGCCAGACCGAATAAGTTCCCTGAGCGGAGTATGAATGAGAAGGAGCACTGAGCAGCGAACTCTGCCCATCACCGAATCTCCACTTCCAGCTGACAGCACCTGTCGATGTATTGTTAAACACAAACAAATTATTGTTGAGGCATTGGCCTGAATTGTTCACGGTGAAAGAAGAAACAGGATGCGGTTTGACTTCCGCAGTTTTGGAAGAGCTGTCGCGGCAACCAAAAGCTGAAATTGCCGTGAGAATTACTGTATAGGTATTGTCTTTCTGATAGGAATGAGTGGCATGAGTGGCATAGGAAACATTGAAATCTCCGAAATACCAGATATAGCTGGTAGCCCCTGTGGAATTATTGGTAAAGACAAACTGGTTTCCATCCAGACACTGCACCGCTTGATTAATACTAAAACTGCTGGTGGGTAAAGGTTTGATAAAAACTGAAAGGGTATCAGTATTGACACAATAAGACGACAGGTCTGTTACTTCAAGAACGTAGGAAACATCACTGAATGGTTTTACATAAATCTTTGCAGTATTACCAATAACGGTATTGTTCATGGTTAACCAGCGGTAAGCAAATCCATTTTGTGCAGCAGGCCCGATGAGGACACTGTCGCCATAACATAAATTGACGTCCTGCCCGGCATTGACAACAGGTGGGGTTTTCACCTGTATGTTTTTGGTCAGACTGTCGTTGGAAGTAGATTGGTCAGTTTTTCCATTGGGTTGGCTGGTAAAGGCCAGAATCGCAGGAGTAGTATTGCCGGTAAATGTATAAGTACCAAGTAAGACGGTATCTGTTTCAAGTGTTTTCAGTGTCCCTGTCCAGCTTTTAGGGGTCTGGGTGCTGCTATTGATTTTCCAGTTAATGGTAACACTTTTCAGGTCATCTTTTCCAAAATTTCTGACCACTACCCTGACATCATGAGAACCCTCACAAATAATAGCCGCTGGCTGAATGATTGCCGCAATGCCTGCATCATTTTCAGGAACGGTGAATTCGTCAGCTCCAATATCTGGAG